>NZ_JANKBZ010000021.1 GCF_024623785.1 Archangium lipolyticum | reverse complement strand
GACGTACTCTCATTCCTTACCGATACCCTCGCCGCGCACCGCCGCGGCTTGCGCGGGCCTTCGCTCCTCCCCACCGTGCCCGTACCTCAGCTCGCGCTCGCTGCCTGAGTCGGTGAACGGTTACCTTGAGCGCACTGGCCTGGATTGCGTGCTCGACGAACTTGACCCTCCTGGCCTCCGTCTCTTTTGACAATCGAGCCGTCTCGGCCTTCCAACCGCCCTCGAATTCTCGGAGGAGGGCTTCATCCTTCGTCGGGCGCCCGGCCTTTCTGTCTTTCTGGTCGCGAGCAATCCTGTGAAAGCGCCACTGGTAGTAGAGCTTCATGTGAGACAGCACCAGGGTGCCCACCGGCTTGCCGCCCCAGCCCGAGGCGTTCATGTAGCCATTGAACCGCTGGCAGAGCAGTTGAAAGGCATCCCTGCTGCCCGGGTCCTCCGCGAAGTCCTCGTTGTTGGGGATGTCTGTCCTTAGAGGCACTCCGGCCCGGAGCGCCTCATCCCGCATTGCCCTCAAGGGAATCATGCTCAGGAGCGAGCCGTACGTCCGGCTTCGCGCCCCTTCACCCCGGCGGTAGCCACCACCCACATCCGAGTGGGCACCGGGGTAGACCATCTCACGGCAATTGGAGGGGTAGTGCAAGCCTTGGAGGACGCTGTCCACCGGAAAGGAATTGCGGATTTCGTGGGCGGCCATCATGTGGAGGCAGTCCTCCACCATCTCGGGAATGCGCAGGTCGTCCGCCCAGGCCATATGGCCGTTGGCGAACCCCGGTGCCGGATCCGCACCAGGCCCGTTGCCGAAGGCGAGATTCAGGAGATCGTCTCCGCTGCGGTTCCACAGCGCGAACCGTGTGCTCACCAGGTTGCTCACCGCGGAACCCGCGTTGTTCGCACTCATCGGCACACCGACGGAGGCCACGGTGTCGAACAGGCCCATGAAGCGCAGACGGATCGGATACGTGCGCTGGCCCAGCGTGATGCTCCAGGCTCGCTCTCCCACGCGCTTGCAGCGTTGCGCGATGAGCAAGGCGAAGGCGCGCGCTAGCGTGGCCCCACGGGAAAAGCCGAACAGCGACATGTGGATTGTCCTGCGACCATCGCTGCTCGCGAGGCACTCGTCCATCCGCTGCATCGCCCATTTGAGGCGCTCTTCTCCCATGTCGCCAGCACCGCCCCCCAGGGCCGTGCCTCCGGGATCGCCAATGTCCTTGAAGTAGGTGCCAATGCCAGGAATGTAATAACGGAACACTTCCTGGGCCTGGGTCTGGCGGTGCAATCGATATAACCGCGCCACATTGCTGTGTTCGCGGGTACCGAAATCCGCATCCAGGTTGTTGCCCGTGCCGTCGAAGAAGAAGGAGATCCAGAGCCCCTGGGAGGCGGGGGAGCTCTGCGTGGGACTCGTCTTCGTAACGAGTGTTGACGTGGTTCCATCGGTCCGTACATTCGCGAGCGATGCGGACCTGCTCAAACTCGAGAGGACCTGCTTCTTCTGGTCAGTAGGGATAGCCATTCTGGCACCTCGCGACTTGCTCGTCCGCGACCTTGTTGCCTGTCTTCTTGCGCTCGACGGGGCTGACGCTTTCCAGCCGGAGCTTCACTTCCGGAAATTGCTCCGTGACTTCGGCCTCGATGTGCCCATCGGGAAAGAAATGCACCCCGAGGTGGCGGGGATTGGCTGGCACCGGGCCGGTCACCAGCACTTCCTTCTCGCACCAGCGATCCCCCCCGCGCGTCCACTTGATCTTCAGCGGCATCGGATCCTTGGGGTCCGGCCACCAGCTCGCGCAACACGTACCTCCCCCACCTCCCGATTCCGGTGTACTGACGAAGATGTTGCCGCCACCCCGGCCATTCACCTCGAAGCTGTCGATGTACAGATCGGTATAGTTGAAGCCGTTGATCTCGAGAGAGATGGGTTCGAGAGAGGCAGGGGATTCGACGGACTGCTCGGGCTGTCCATCTGGCTTCGCGTCTGTCTTCGACTTCTTGCAGGCAGCCAGCACCGCGAGCGCCACGAGCAGCACCCGAACTCGAAGCCCTCGCCCAGAAGTGGTCCATGGCTTCATCATCCGGCTCCTCGGCGAGCTCCCCCGCACGGTCGTGCCCTCGAGTCAGTCATCTTCATGAGGGGAGATGTTCTCTGTCAACGAGCGGACAGTGCGGATCCAAGGCAGGAAACGAGTTCCTGAAGTGCCCCACCCAGGAAGATGGGGTGCTCGGCCCGGGGCAAAAGAAAAGGGCGAGGGGCGCTCACGGGAGCGACTTCCCTCACCCCGACCCTCTCCCAAAGGGAGAGGGACAAACCTGATTCCTCACCGTGCATGCTCCCTCTCCCGCTGGGAGAGGGCTGGGGTGAGGGTCTACACCGCGTCTCAGGTCGAGAACGACGTCCCGCAGCCGCAGGACGACTTCGCGTTCGGGTTGTTGAACTTGAAGCCCGCTCCCGTCACGCTCGACACGAAGTCGATCTCCGTTCCCGTCAGGTACTTGTTGCTCAACGCATCCGTCGCGATCTTCACGCCGTCCTGATCCCACGTCAGATCGCCCGGCTTCGCCTCGCGCACCATGTTCAGGTCGTAGCCCAGCCCGCTGCAGCCGGCCGGGACCACGCGGATCGAGAAGTAGTAGTCCTGGAAGCCCTGCTCCTGGATGACCTTCTTCACCTGGGCCACGGCGGCCTCCGTGAGCCGCACCGGCGACGTGGGCGTGCCCTGCGGCGCCGTGGTGGTGTTCGAAGCGGGAGTGGTGGTGGTGTCCATGTAGGTTGCTCTCCTTACAAGCGCCTTATAACGCCGAGCGCCCAAATTGCCATCCAGCCCTGGCGGGCCAACCAACAGACCCGTCCCCAGGTCACAGCCATGATGTCCATGGGCCCACCCAAACGCCTCCCCGCCCCGGGCACCCATACGCCGAGTCATTCCTCCAGGAGGTGAAGGTCCCACCTGCATCAGGGAAATCCCTCCGGGCCCGGGTTATACGTGTGCTCCCATGTCCGCCACCTTCCGCGAGTTGCTGTCCGACGCGAAGAAGGAGATCCGCGAGGTCTCCGTCGAGGACGTCAAGCGCCTGCTGGACGCGCGGGCCCCCGTGAAGCTCGTCGACGTCCGAGAGGCCGACGAGTACGCGGGCGGCCGCTTGCCCGGCGCCCTCCACATCCCCCGTGGCTTCCTGGAGCTGCGCATCGAGGACAAGGCCGCTCGCGACGAGGAGCTCGTCCTCTACTGCGCCGGAGGCACCCGCTCGGCGCTGGCCGCTCGCACCCTGCAACACATGGGCTACACGCGCGTGGCCTCGCTCACCGGCGGCTTCAACCGTTGGAGCGATGCGCACTTCCCCGTGGAAAAGCCCGTGGTGCTCACCCCCGCCCAGAAGGAGCGCTACCGCCGCCACCTCATCCTCCCCGAGGTCGGTGAGGAGGGACAGGCCCGGCTCCTCAAGTCCCGGGTGTTGCTGCTCGGCGCGGGTGGACTGGGCTCGCCCGCCGCCCTCTACCTCGCCGCCGCGGGCGTGGGCACCCTCGGCATCGTCGACGCGGACGTCGTCGACCTCAGCAACCTTCAGCGCCAGGTGCTCCACACCCACGAGCGCGCCGGCCAACCCAAGGTGGAGAGCGCCCGCGCCACCCTCGAGGCCCTCAACCCCGACGTGAAGGTCCTCCCCTTCCACGAGCGGCTCACCTCGGACAACGTCCTGCGCATCCTCGAGGGCTTCGACCTGGTCCTCGATGGCGGGGACAACTTCCCCACCCGCTACCTGCTCAACGACGCGTGCGTGATGCTCGGCAAGCCCAACCTCCACGGCTCCATCTTCCGCTTCGAGGGCCAGGTCACCACCTTCGTCCCTGGCCAGGGCCCCTGCTACCGCTGTCTCTACCCCTCCCCGCCTCCTCCCGAGCTCGCCCCCTCGTGCGCCGAGGCCGGTGTCCTGGGCGTCCTCCCCGGCATCATCGGCCTCTTCCAGGCCAACGAGGCCCTCAAGCTCCTGCTCGGCGTGGGCGAGCCGCTCGTGGGGCGCCTGCTCACCTTCGACGCGCTCGGCACCCGCTTCCAGGAGCTCAAGCTGCGGCGCGACCCGAAGTGTCCCGTGTGCGCCCCCGGCGCCAAGGTGGAGCTCATCGACTACGAGCGCTTCTGCGCCTCGTCCGCCTGAACGGAGTCTCCGTGCCCATCCCCGAGATCGATCCCCCCACCCTCGCCCATCAGCTCTCCGGCCCGCACGAGGCACGTCCCGTGCTGCTCGACGTGCGCTTCCCCGACGAGCACGCCTACGTGGCGCTCCCGGGCTCGGTGCTCATCCCCCTGCCGGAGCTGGACGAGCGCGCCGAGGAGCTGGAGGCCTTCCGCGGCAGGCCCGTCGTCGTCTACTGCCACCACGGCGTGCGCAGCCTGGACGGCGCCGCGTACCTGCGCTCGCGCGGACTGGACGCCGTGTCCCTGCGCGGGGGAATCGATCTCTACTCCCGCGCGGTGGACCCCAGCCTGCCCCGCTACTGACGCGCGCTACTGCATGTACGGCGACAGATCCACCTGCACGTCCGCCGTGCCGCGGGCCTTCACTTCCACCTCCACCGGCACCGGCTCCCGGAGCGATGCGCTCTTGAACACCAGGTGGTGCGTGCCCTCCACCAGCTCCAGCTTCAGCCCGGGCTGGTAGAGCGCCAGCTTCTGTCCGTCGCGGAAGATCTCGATGCCGGAGACGTTGCGCTGCAAGACCTTGGGACGGAAGAAGCCCGTCTGGAAGGTGCGCTCGATCGTCTTCGTCTCCTGGGGCTCCCCGAAGGGCACCTCGATCTCCTCGCGGATGCCCTGCTCCTTGTTCTCCAGGATGAGCGTGTCCTGCACGTGCGCGCCGCCCATGCGCTGCAGCGGGGTGAAGCCGAGCACGGTGATGGGCTCGGAGCTGCGGCACCGCGCGTTGTGCCGCACGGCCACCTGCACACGCTGATTGGTGATGACGTTGAGGTAGATGCCCTGCCCGTCCGTGGCCGTGCTGTTGAGCGTGTCCCAGATGGACTGGCGGAAGACGAAGGCCAGGGCCACCGCGGCCACCACCACGAAGACCCCGAACAGGTTCGACAACGACGGCAGCGACCGGGCGACACGCGCGGCGGGCCTGGGCTTCTCCGTACGGACCGAGTCCTCGTCCTCGTCGTCCACCTCCTGGACGAAGGAGGACTTCCGGCGCGGCGTAGGTGCCTCGGGCATCTCCGCGCGGCTCTGGGTGCGCCGGCGGGGCGCGGGCTCGACGGCCTGCGGAGACGGGGCCACCCCCGTGCGCCGCCTCGGAGGCTCCGGAGGCTCCGGCGGTGGCGGCAACATCGTGCGCTCCGGATCCTCGTCGTCCTCGATGGGCGGCGTGCGGACACGCGGGTTGACGACCGCGGACCCCGCGCGCGAGGGCCGGGGAGCGGGAAGCTCCGGCTCCCCGGACTCCACTCCCATCCGGGTGCCCGTGCGCCTCGGGGCGGGAACCTCGGTCTGCGTACCGCCCCGGCCCATCTCCATCCGGCTGGGGGCACGCGCCATGGCCGTGCCGCCCGCCTGGGTGCGGCGCGGGGCCTCGCTGCTCGTGCGGCGGCGGGGCACCTCGGTGGCCGGAGGCGCTTCCCACTCCCCCACCTCCGGTACGTCCGACATGGGCAGGGTCGCCGACTCCGTGCGCTTGTTCACCAGCGCCGCGCGCGTCCCCGTCCGCCGGTTCTGCGGCATCTCTCCCGGGGGCGCCTCCCAGTTCATCTCACTGGCGGGGTTGGCGCTGGGGCGCGACTCGACGCGCGAGCTGCTCCGGGGCGGCGAGCGCGGCTCCGGGGGCGGCGGCTCCGGCGGCACCGGCATCGCCGACATCGAATCCTCGCTCCGGGGCTCTGGATTGCCGCTGCGCCGCTCCTCATCCAGCCGGTCCGCGAAGAGCGTCTCCATCAGCTCGGAGATCTGCACCGAGCCGGCCACCCACCGCTGGCTGACGAGCAGTTCCTCCAGCGCCATCTGGAACTGGCGCGCGTCCCGGTACCGGTCATCCGCCGCCTTGGCCAGCGCCGGCATCACCACGGAGTCCAGCTCCGCGGGCACGTCCGCGACCTCGGAGGGCGTGGAGATGTTGCACTCGAGCGCGGCCTGCAGCGTGGCCAGCTCCGTCTCACGCTTGAGCGGGCGCACGCCCGTGAGCAGCTCGTAGAGCACCAGGCCGATGGCGAAGATGTCCGCGCGGTGATCCAACGCCTTGCCCGCGGCCTGCTCCGGCGCCATGTAGGCGAACTTGCCCTTGATGGCGCCCGACTTCGTCAGCGACGCCTGATCCGCCGCCTTGGCGATGCCGAAGTCCACCAGCTTCACCGAGCCGTCGAAGCTGATGAGGATGTTCTGCGGCGAGATGTCGCGGTGCACCACCCTCAGGGGGCGGCCCGAGTCATCCGTGCGCGAGTGGGCGTAGTAGAGGCCCTCGCACGCCGCGGCCACGATGCGGATGGCCAGGGGCCGGGCGATCCACTGCCCGGCGTTGTAGGCCTTGCGCATCACCCGGCCCAGATCCTCGCCGTGGATGAACTCCATGGCGATGTAATAGGAGCCGTTGGCCTCGCCGAACTCGTACACCTGGGCGATGTTCGGGTGGTTGAACCGCGCGGCGATGAGCGCCTCGTTGCGGAACATCTCCACGAACTCCGCGTCCTCGGCGAGGTGCGGGAGGATGCGTTTCACCACCACGTTCTTGGCGAAACCCTCGATGCCCGTCTGGCGCGCGAGCCACACCTCGGCCATGCCGCCGGTGGCGAGCTTCTTGATGAGCTGATATTTCCCGAAAGATTGAGGGTTCATCCCGGGTTGCTCGCCGGGGGGAGCAAGCGCGAAGTGGAAGACGTCAGAGGGAGGCATCTTAGGCGAGGGGCCGGGGTGAGGCAAAGGCGACAGGTGCGAATTCGCTGGCTCCCTCTGATGGCCGGCCTGCTGCTGGCGACCGCCGCCGTCGCCGACCCGGCCATTCCGAGGGACCCGACCGATCAGATCGAGGTCAGCCCGGCCAACGAGGTGCTGGAGCTCACCTGGTCCGACACCGAGGAGCGCCTCCAGGGCGGCATCCGCCCCGCGTCCCCCCGGGAGGGCCAGCCCCTCCAGGTCTCCCTCCACGTGGGCAGCTTCGAGGGCGACTCCTTCGACGGCCCCCTCGTCCTCACCCTGCGTGAGGTGGGGGCCACACACGGGCAGACCGTCACCGTGAAACGGGGCGAGCGCGACTGGCAGGCCACCTTCACCCCCGAGAGCTCCGGCCCCTACCTGCTGGATGTCGGCTTCCGGACGACCCGGCACAAGGTGATCCACGCCCGCTTCGAGGTGGGCGGCTCGCCGATTCCGCGGATGCTCGGCTGGGGAGTGCTCGGCCTGGGCCTGCTGGTGCTGCTCGGGTATACGGTACACAACATTCTAAGCGGAGAGCGGCCCCAGGAGCGGACGCCCGCCGGCTCGGCCGAGGAGCAAGTGCCGCCCGCGACGGCTGCCCCCGCCCCCGCCGCCGAGAATCCGATAGCGGCAACTCCCCCCACCCCGGGAGCCGATGCACCGGCCGCCATCGAAGCGCCGATCGCGAGCACCGCTCCCGCCTCCGGGAGCGAAGCTCCGGCCGAGCCCGCGGCCACGGCTGAAGAGAAGCCACCCTCGCTCCCGTAACTTCGACAGGCCGTCCTCCGCCCAGCAGTGGAAATCCGCTTCCCTGTCACGGCGCAGTAACGCCCTGGTGTCGGTGGCTTTCGGACGCGGAGACGACACGACTGTCGGCCCGCGAACGCGTTTCTCCCAGGCACCCGGGTTGCAATCCCCTCGCGCGGGCCGGCGGCGAGGAGGCGTTCATGGGCGAGGGGTTTGGGGTCGGAAAGGGAAGGCGGGCAGTCCTCGCCTCCGTCCTCCTTTTGGGGATGCCCGTCTGGGCCGCGGAGCAGAAGCCGGCGGCGGACGCGGCGAAGCCCGAGGCCACCAGCGTGGGAGAGGAGCCGCTGCCCAGCGACGCGGAGAAGGCGGCGGGCGAGGAGAAGAAGGGCCTGCGGGTCCGCCCCTTCGGGCGCGTCTTCGCCCGGGTGAGCGCGGACGAGCGCAATGCGTTCGAGCGCTCGCTGTCCATTCCCTCGGCGCGCGTGGGACTGGCCGCGTCGCTGTCCCATGTGGACGCGGAGGTGACCGCGGACCTGTCATCCAAGACGATGCTCAAGGACGCCTACCTGCGCGTCTCCGACGGGAAGAAGCGGCTGCGCCTCTATGGCGGCCAGTTCAAGGCCCCCTTCCTCGCGCGAGAGCTCGAGTCGGCCTGGCAGCTCCCGTTGATGCGGCGCGGGCTGGTGGCGGACTACCTGGAGGACGAGCACGACCTGGGGGGCCGGCGGCTGGGGCTCATGGGCGAGGTGAGCCTGAAGAACGTGTGGAAGCTCAAGGTGTCCGGCGGCGTCTTCCAGGGCGCCAAGGACGATGACACCGGCGTGCGCGCCAGCGAGGACGCCGCACTCCGGGTGAGCGCGCGTCCCCTGAAGTTCCTCTCCGTGGGGGCCAGCACCTATCTCACACAGGTCTTCCAGGGCACCCGCCATCACGCGGTGGCCGCGGACACGACGCTGCACCTGGGCGGGCTGGAGGTGTCGGGCGAGTACGTCAACGGGCGGCTCGCCGTGGGGACCTTCAGCGCGCAGCTCGGGCTGGCCAGCTACACGCTGCCGGTGGGCCTGGAGGGATGGGCGCTGCAGCCGGTGGTGGGCGCCGAGTCGTTGCAGCTCCAGGGCCCCTTGAAGGCCCGCGGCTACGGCCTCGTCGGTGGCCTCAACGTCCTGTACTCGGAGCACTTCAAGGCCCAGTTCCAGGCCGAGCGCGCGCTGCGTCCCGGGGACGAGGCGCCAGGCTTCGAGTACTCGCTGCAGCTCGCCACCCGCTTCTAGGAACGGAGACGACCGACCATGCTCCAGTTCGCGGAAGGAGAAGTCACCCGGTTGCGCCGGGAGTTCAAGCTGGTGATCGAGAGGGAAGCGGCGGTGGCCCTGTGCGCGAGACTCTCCGCCTCGCTGGGCGACTACCTGCCGCCGCCCACGCGCATCACCTCCGTCTACTTCGACAAGCCGGGCTACCCGCTGGCCGTGCGTGCCCTGGGCACCCCGAACGACTGCCTCAAGGTGCGCACCAAGGAGTACTCGCCGGACGTGGGGGCCGGCGGCGTGGAGCGCGTGGTGCTGGAGGTGAAGCGCGAGCGCAACGGCGTCACGCAGAAGCGCCGGGTCTGGGTACCACGCGCGCAGCTGGGCACCGTGCTCCAGGGAGGCGTGCGCCTGCTGCCGCTCATCGCGGGGGGCAACCTCGTCCCGGTGCTGGCCGTGACGTACCGGCGGCACGTGTACCAGTGCTCGCAGGCCTGGCGGGTGACGGTGGACCGGGACATCGGCTTCCACCGGGTGACGCCGGAGCTGGCGCTCGGCGAGAGGACGCTGAGCGCGGAGCGGCTGGGCGAGCCACTCGCCCTGGACGGGCGCGTGGTGGTGGAAGTGAAGCACCTGGGGGAGGAGCTGCCCGAGTGGCTCGCGGCCCTGCACCCCGGGCGAAAGCCGGCGTACAGCAAGTTCGCCGAGGGGATGGCGAGGGTCCACGACTTCGTCGCGGACGGGATTCTGGGGGGCTGAGCAACCGTGTTCATCGACTTCGAAGGCATTGACGGCAGCGGCAAGACAACCTTGTCCAACCTCCTGGCGACGCGGCTCCGGCGGCTCGGCTACCGGGTGGCGCACGCGCGCGAGGGGGGAGAGCTGCGCTCGCCCATCGCCCGGCGCATCCGCGACCTCACCCGCGACTCCAAGCTGCTGGAGATGTCGCCGCGCACCGAGTTCTTCCTCAACCTCGCCCGGGACGCGCAGCAGTTGGAGGAGGTCATCGCCCCCGCCCTGGCGCGCGGCGAGGTGTGCATCAGCGACCGCTACCTCTACTCGCAGCTGGCGCTCAGCGGCGGCGGGCGCGGGCTGTCCTGGGATTCACTCGCGCCCGCGTGCGAGCTGGCCTCGCAGGGGCTATGGCCGGACCTGGTCATCCTGGTGGACGTGGAGCCGGAGCTGGCCCGGCTGCGCAAGCGGCTGGGGAAGAACAAGAGCGAGCGGACGCCGGACTCGGACAGCCGCAAGGGGCTGGCCGGTGCGGGCCTGACGGTGCGCCAGCGCGAGGCCTTCCTCGACCTGGCCCGGAGGGACCCGGCGCGCTGGCTCATCATCGAGAACAATGATCAGCCGCTGCACGTGCTGGAGCAGCGCCTGGTGGAGGCGGTGGTGGCGCGGCTGGAGGGGCGGGAGCTGCCAGCGCAGCGGGTGACGCCTCCGAGCCCCACGCCGGTGCAGGTGCCAGCGACGGTGGACGACGTGGAGGAGCACTTCTTCCGCGCGCTGGACGGGTTGGAGGTGCGCGAGCCCCAGTTGGCCGTGTGGCTGCTGGGCGGCATCCCCGGCTTCGCCGCGCACCAGCGGCGGCTGGGCTTCGTGGAGCGCTTCCCGGGCCTCACGGTGCGCAGCCTCACGGGGCTGGACGACGAGCCGGCCCGGGCCCTGCGCGAGCTGCTGGCGGAGGTGGTTCCCCAGGACGTGGCCGTGAGCCTCGGCACCCATCCGTCACCCCAGGCCATGTCCCTGCGCGAGCGTCTCTACGAGCACGCGCCCGCGGAGGTGCTCTCGGGCCTCAAGCACAACGACTCGCCCGAGGCCTGGGTCCTGCGCGAGCACGCCCTGCGGGAGGGGCGCCTCGGAGAGGTGCTCTGCGGCCTGGCCGGAGTGGACGAGGAGCCGGCCTGGGCGGCGCGCGAGCTGGGGGTGCGGCGCGGGCTGTACGCGGACGTGGCGCGCAGCCTCATCGGCGTCGGCTCGCCCCGGGCGGACGCCCTGCGCGAGAGCCTGCTCGCCCACGACAGGCTGGCGGTGCTGCGCAGCATCCAGGGCCTGGACACGCCCTTCGCGCGGGAGTTGCGCCTGGCGCTGGAGGACAAGGCCCTGAAGCTGGTGCTGCGCTCGCTGACCGGGCTCACCACCGACGAGTCCTTCGCCCTGCGCGAGCGCGGCGCCCCGCTGACGAAGGAGGCCCTCGACTCGCTGGACGGGTTGGATGACCCCCGCGCGTGGCGGCTGCGCGAGGCCTTCGTGACACGCTGGCCCGCCACGGTGGTGTCCTCGCTCGAGGGCCTGCCCCTGACGGAGCGCGCCGAGGCCCTCGTGCTGCGCGCGCTGGAGCTCACCTCCGGCCGCCTGCCCGTGCTGCGCAATGCCTACCGCATCGTCGCCGCCGCCCACGCGGCCGTGCTCCCCTCGGAGCGCGCGGCACTCCTTTCGCCCGGGGACGACGCCCCGCGGCCCACGCTTTGAGCGGAAGGCAAGGAGCCCATGGACTCGTTCTTCTCCGAGCTGGCCAACGATGTGTCGTCCGGGGTTTCCCTCCACGACGCGCGCCTGATGGTGCCCCGCCTGCTGGCGGCGGTGGCCATCGGCCTGGTGCTCGCGCTGCGGCCGTGGCGGCTCCTCACCGGCAAGCCCCTGCCCCGGGCGGACATGGTGCAGGCCCAGGTGCTGCTGTGCACCGCGGCGGCCGTCATCACCGCCGTCATCGGCAACAGCATGGCCAAGGCCTTCGGACTGGTGGGGCTCGGCGGCTTCGTGCGCTTCCGCTCCGGACTGAAGGACCCGCGCGATGCCGCCATCCTCTTCCTGGTGATTGGCCTGGGCATGGCCTGCGGACACGGCAGCCTGGGACTGGCCGGGGTGGGGACCCTCTTCGTCGGCGTGCTGCTGTTCGTGTTGGACTTCTTCGAGAAGAAGGAGCCCACCGCCGCGAAGCAGCGGATGCTGGTGTCGGCGCAGGCGGATGACCTGGCGGGCGCGGAGGAGTGGCTGAGGCAGAAGCTCGGCGAGCGCAACGTGCTGGTGCGCAGCTGCGCGCTGGACTTCGACGGCCGGCGGTTGGAGCTCGAGGTGGAGGAGAAGGAGCCGGGAGTGCTCGCATCGGCGCTGGGCCGGTCCGCGGGCGGCCCGATCCGGGGACTGAGGTGGTCGGAGATGCCGGCCCGGAAGGGCGGCTGGGAGGAACGGGGATGAAGAGGTGGGGGTTGGCTGCGCTGGTGGCGGTGGCGTGTTGGACGGGATGCGGAGAGGGCGGGAGCCTGCCCAGGCAATCACAGGAGCAGCCGACCACGACGAATCCGGATGGGACGGTGGACCTGCCGGGAGACCCGGTGGATCCCGATACAGAGGAGCCGTTCACGAGCCTCTGGCCGCTCACGAAGGGCTCCACGTGGACGTACCGCATCACGGACCCGAAGAAAGGCACCTTCGAGAAGCGGGTGGAGGTGCTGGGTGAGCAGACGGTGCCAGAGACGTCCATGAAGGCCACCGCGGTGCGCAGCATCCAGCCGCACCAGGAGGAGCTGTCCTGGCAGATCACCGACGTGAACGGGCTGGTGGTGCGCCTGCGCGAGGAGGACCGGGAGGACAACACGCTCGAGAAGGTGACGACGTGGAACCCCGCGACGGTGAAGTCGATCGCCCGGGAGCAGCCCGTGGGGTGGAGCTACACGTCCGACATCCGCGAGTTGGAGAAGCACTTCGATGATGGCGAGGTGAAGGACCAGGACAAGACGTACGTGTGGAGTGTGGAGGCGGTGAACGAGACCGTCACCACCCCAGCCGGAACCTTCACCAACGCAACCCGGGTGAAGCGCAAGCGCGGTGACAAGCCAGGCGACGAGCGCACGTACTGGCTGGTGCCAGGAATCGGCAAGGTGAAGGAGACCGGCGAGCGGCTCGAGGAGCTCGTCTCCCATGACGTGAAGAGGCCTTGAGACGGAGCAGGAAGGTCATGAAGGATTCGAGCGCCATCCCATCAACACTGTGCTCGCGTTGATATTCAGAGGCACTGGCCCCTCCGCGGCAATCTGCCTGAGAACAGGTTCGGCACGTTCAGGAATCGAGTCCAGCGACTGCGATGCCGCCCAACAGCGAACCGAGATGTCGGGATGCTCCAATAGACAAAAGAACGCGCCCTGGGCATCGGGCCCCAGGGCCAGCAGTTCACGATGGACCTTCATGATGCGAGAGTGCAACCGGTTGGCCTTCTTGTGATCGAACTCGCTCAATGCCACACCATGGAGTTTCGCGAGTTCGATGTACCTATCGATCAAACTCTTCACGGGTTCACCAGCAGGCCCTTCATGGTGACTCATGGAATGACCCCCAAGTCGCGCAGGACAGACAGACCGTACTCCCGCTGCGCCTCATAGGACTGCTGACTCAACCACTGCCGGATTGTCATCTTCCAACCCGTCGGTTTCGAGGAATACAACGACGATATTCTCGTATGCGTTGTCGCGTCTATCGAGACGACATTTTCCGTATTGTGCAGGGCCTCGGGGCCGAATCTCTGGAGATTGCCCTGGTGCTGCTCGACGATGTGATGCCACTGCTTGTCCTTGCCAGCCGGGCCCATGAAGTCCTTGAAGTCTCTGAATGACTCGAAGGCACGATGGCCGTTGGGAAGGAGCCTGCCCTGCTTGAGCCCTCCACCTCCGTTGCCCGCCGGGCGCCCACCATCACCCTTCAATGCGGACATTGAAAAGGCATTGGCGGGGAGCACGACGCGGATGGTGCCCTCGGGGATGGACATGATGACCCGCTCGGTCCCGGCCGCCGCGTCCATCAAGCGCATGCCGGTGCGGGCCTCCACCACGCGCGCGGCCTGTCCGAAGCCTGGCAACTTCGGCCCCCTGGACACGAGCGCCGCCGTGTCGCCCAGCGCCGCCGTGCCCAGCATGACGAGGATGCGGACGCTGTTGGGCCCGATGACCTTCCCGAAGCGCTCCCCCGCCTCGCGCAGCTCCTCGAAAGTGGTGGCCCGTTCCGACTCCTCCGACAACCGTACGTAGGCCCGTATCAGGTCGAAGAACTCCCACCCGAGGTAACCCCACATCACCAGGGTCAACACGCTGGCCACGCCCTTGGAGACCGGCTCGGGCGCAATCAAGAGCGCCAGATAGGCCGAGAGGGTGATGCTCACCGTCGTCCACAACTGCGTGGAGGAGAGCATGGCCCGCAGCTCGGCATCGCGGGCATCCAGGGCCGGGCCCACGGCCAGCGCCAGGGCGATGCCGCGCTTGTCCTTGGCCTCCAGGCCGGGCCCGTCATCGAACAGCGTCAGACAATCGCCCGGAGTGCCGCGCCGCTCGCAGAAGCGTCCGTAAGCTCGCGCCAGCTCCGAACGCCACTGTTCCCCCACGAGAGGCACGGAGGCGAGCGCCAGCTTCTGGCCCACGTACAGCGGCGGGCGGGAACTGGCGACCCGCAGCGGTATGTCGAGCAGCAGCGCCACCAGCGCGCCCTGAAACTCCGCGCCACTCACCCGCACCGGTTCGAAGTCCGTGGGCAGCGTGGTGAAGACCGCTTCTCCCCCGCCACGTGTCTCCAGGGACTCCCACGCCGTCAACGGCGGAGCGCGGTCCGCGGTCACCACTCGAGCAGGAGGTGCCCCCGAGGCGCACGCACTCAGCAACATCAGCAGCGACAGAGCCAGAGCGCCCACGCGCGAGTACGGCCGCGCACCCGAGGCACTCAACTGGACGATGTGCTCAGGCATCAGGTCGCCTCTTCGGAGCGAGAGAATACGCGAAGGCGTCACCGGCCAGGCGAGCGCGTTCGCGGACATGGCGTTCTATCCCGTTTTGGCAGGTGGGAGCCCTCGAACTCCGCCAAGCGGACTCACACAGTGGAGAGAGCCCGGAGCGTCAAGCGCCTGTAGACATCCGGACACGAGTCACTCGTAGACGTCCACAAGAGAAACACTTCTTGTCGTATACATTCGGACCACTTCACTCGTAGACGTCTCCAAGTGAGAGTCACGAGCGCCGTCCTTCACGTACAGAGGAAGGTGCGACATGTTCACATGCTTCATTGGACCGCGAATGGAGCGTGTGCGGTGGCGTTGCTGGGTGCTGTCCCTGGTGGCGCTCGTGAGCCTGGTCTCATGCACCACCACCTCGGGGACGTCCCGGGGCGACCGCTACGGCTACGACAACTCCGCGTCAGCCGCATGTCGGCAGAACCCCGCCAATTGCATCGCCCTGACAGGGAAGGAAGCAGCCTTCGAGCCCATCCGGGAAGTGGGGACCGTGGTGGCATCCAGCGCCGCGGTGATGGGAGCACTGGATGACCTGGTGAGGAAATCCATTGAAGACGCCCTGGTGGATTGCGCAAACATGGCCCGCTCGGAGGTCCTCCTGCGCTACCCGAAAACGTTCGAGGGCCCCACCCCCAATGCTGACGAGTGCAAGCAGTGGACGGTGGACGCACGAGGCAGGAGCGTCACGTGGGCCGTGCGGCTCGGGATGGAGATGCACGACGTGGCATCCCAGTGCGCACAGGAGGAGCTGAGCAGGCTGCGCCCGGGCGGTTTCAGCGTGGAACAACGCTACCGCTACGACGGCAGGCTCAAGAGGTGGAAGCAGGTCAGCGCCGAGGAAGAGCAAGCACTGATTGATTCCGGCAATGCCGGGGAATTGAAGGGAACGCTGAAGCCAGACGTGGTCATCCACTCGGGAGATCCGGTCAACGTCCAGGCCGTCTACGACTTCAAGTTCCCCTGCGCGAACACCGACCGGGCTCCCGAATGGGACAGATACCCCGAGAATCATCCCTACGAAGGGTCCAGCCAGAGAGATATGTACATGGAAGCATTGGGACCCGAGCCCGTGCGGATCGTCCCCAGATTGGGAGTCATCCGATGAGCAAGCACCCACCAAGAATCCGCATCCTCGTGCAGAACGGAGCCATGCTGATACGCGATGGCCTGAGCTTCACGTTCTATATGTGCCATCCCCATGCGGAGGTGGCATCCGCGGTGATGCGCTCTCTCGAGGTGTACATCCAGGCAGTGGGCGGTCACCACGTTCTCAGCCGATACTCGCACGAGGCCGCGGGATGGATGGAGCTCGGTGCAGCGGACTGGACGGAGCTCCGAAAGGAGTTGTTGAACCCCCGCAGTGCCAACATCCAGCTGGCGGATGTATCGAGCAGGGAGAACCGCTACCGGTTCGTCTACCGTGGCAAGCCCCCGAGCGGCTCCGTCTTCGCGGACGAGCCGGGGGCGGTGTGTGCGGTGAGCTTCTGGTTGCCCACCGAATACCTGGAGGAACACGGCCCGGGCCACGTGCGCGAGCTGGCGATGGAATTGGCGGCGCCCCTGCCCTTCTGCTCGGGACACACCGGCCTCTCCCTCAATTGCGAGACCGACCTGGTGGGCGTGAAGCGGGAAGTGTTCGAGCTGAGCTCCCGCTACCCGGGCATGGACATTCCCGACCCGAGCCTCTCCTCATTGAGGATCGGAACCAGGGTACGGGGGGCCTCCTGGCTGACCTTCCTGGGTCACCCTGTCCTGCGGGAACTGGGAGGCGCGGCAGGACTGCGCTCACGGCTGCACTCACCGGGCACCACCGTGCAGGAAATGGAAGGCGAACGAGCCGTCATCACCCTGGGCCCCAAACCGGAGGCCGGTGATGCCGCGCGCGGTGACGTGCTGCCCGCCTACCGGGAACTCGCACATGTGCTGGAGCCCTGGCTCTTCCAAGAACCTCGCGCCTCGGAGGAAGTACGCCGCTGGGAACGACGCTTCCTCGACTGACTCACGGCCAACCCCTCGTCCGCACGCCGTGGGGTAGACAGGCGACCGAAAGAAAACGGATGGATGTCACACGGTGGACGGTTGCACTCCGGTCCGAATGGTTCGGGCAGGAGGCATCATGCACCGACTGTATTCCCTCGCGCTCGGAGCAGTGACCGCGGCGCTCACGTTGACCGCGAGCAGCGCCTGCGCCGAGGCCCTCACCCGCCAGCCCTACTTGCAACGGGTGGGACCCGAGACCGCCACCGTGGCCTTCCGCCTGGATGCCCCGTGCGCCCCCACGGTCCTCTACGGCACCAACGGCTCCACCGACCAGACCGCCCGGTCGGCGGACAGCGGCCGCAATCACGCCGTCGTCCTCACCGGTCTCCAGCCCGGTACCGAGTACACCTACCTCGTGGACGCCTGCGGCTCGCGCACCAACCCCCTGCGCTTCTCCACCGCTCCCGTCCCGGGCACCCGCGACGTCCACTTCACCGCCGTGGGCGACTTCGGCATGAACAACGCCGACCAGCGCAGCGTGGCCACCGCCATGCTTGGCCGCAAGCCCGACCTCTTCGTGATGCTCGGCGACAACGCCTACAACGAGGGCACCGAGGCGGAGATCCAGAACAACCTCTTCGCCCCCATGGCGCCGCTGCTCTCCCAGGTGCCCTTCTTCGCCACCCCGGGCAACCACGAGTACGTCACCAACCAGGCCCAGCCCTACTTCGACAACCTCTACCTGCCCACCAGCCCCTCCGGTGGCGAGCGCTACTACTCCTTCGACTGGGGCCACATCCACTTCGTCTCCCTGGACTCCAACTGCGCCATCGGCCTGGCCTCCTCGGATCGCTGCTCGCTCGCCGCGCAGCGGAAGTGGGTGGAGCAGGACCTGGCCGCCAGCACCGCGCCCTGGAAGATCGTCTTCTTCCACCACCCGCCCTGGAGCAGCGGTGAGCACGGCTCGCAGCTCCTGATGCGCCGGGAGTTCTCCCCCCTCTTCGAGAAGTACGGCGTGGACCTCGTCCTCACCGGGCACGACCACCACTACGAGCGCATGTACCCCATGCGGGGCAATGACGTGGCCGCGTCGAGCACCCGGAGCCCCACCTACCTCGTGGTCGGCAGCGGCGGCGCGTCCCTTCGCCGCTTCGACAATGGCAAGCCCTCCTGGACCGTGCTGCGCAACGACAGTGACCACGGCTACCTCGACGTGAAGGTGGAGGAAGGCACCCTCACCGCCCAGATGCTGACGCCCTCGGGCAAGGTGCTCGACAGCTTCTCCCTCTCCAAAGACCTCCCTCCCCTCGAGCAGCGGCCCGACGGCACTCCCGATACCTCGACGCCGTCCGCTCCTTCCGAGCCCCAGCAGCCCACCGACCCGACGCCGGCCCCCCAGCCGGGCTCCACCACCGATGGCACCGGCACCGGACTGCCGGGCACTCCGGGCACGCCCTCCGACGAGGACAACCTGGGAGAGGCCCAGCCCGAGTTGCCGCCGGGGTGCTCGGCGGGCCCGGCGATGGTGCTCCTCCCCGCGGGCGCGGTGCTGCTCGCCGGGGCCCTGCGGCGCCGTCGCCGTCGCTAGCCGGGAGTCCGGGGGAGAAGGCGCGGGCGCCCTGGAAACCCTCCGGGGCGCCTCCACCCTTGTCATTGAGCGCCCGGGATGCGATTCGCCTGACTGCCGAACGAGCAGGCCCGTCTCCCGGGCCCCCGGAGTCTCGAATGAAGAAGAACCCCCGCCCGCCCGCCCGGGCGTCCCAGCCCCGCCGCCATGAGCCGCCCACCTCCGAGGCGGCGCCACGCCCCAACCGCCCCGTGCGCGAGGACCTCGTCCTCCAGGCGTGCCTCGAGGCCTACGGCTTCGTCCGCCACGAGGGCCGCCTGGCCGACCGGGCCCTGGACTTCACCCTCCGTCACAAGCGCAACCTCTACTCCAACGAGCGCCGCGCCGTGGCCGAGCGGGTGTACGCCCTGCTCCGCCGCCAGCGCACGGTGGACTTCCTCCTCGAGCACGCCCACCGCGACTTCTCCCGCCTGGACAAGACGCGCCAGGACGTGTTGCGCCTGGCCGCCTCGCGCATCCTCCACGGCGAGGCCGTGGACGCGGTGGCGCGCACCTCCGCGCTGACGGGCTCGGACGCCGGCGCTCTGAGCGCGCTGCCCGAGGCCGCCCGGAAGCTGGAGTCCCTCCCGAGGGAGAAGCGCTTCCCCATCGCCGCCTCGCTGCCGGACTTCCTCGCCGAGCGCTTCCGTGAGGTGTTCGGCGCCGACGCCGAGCGCGCCGCCGAGGCGATGAACGAGCGCGCCCCCCTCACCGCCCGCGCCAATGGCTTCAAGGGAGACCGCGAGAAGCTCCGCGCGCAGCTGGAGCAGGAGGGCGTGCTCGCCACCCCCACCCCGCTGTCGCCGCTCGGCCTCATCCTCGACACGCGCGCCAACGCCTTCACGCTCGAGGCCTTCCGCGAGGGCTGGTTCGAGCTACAGGACGAGGGCAGCCAGCTGCTCGGCATGCTGGTGGACGCGCCGCCTACTCGGGTGGTGGACGCGTGCGCGGGCGCGGGCGGCAAGACGCTGCAGCTCGCCGTACAGATGAAGAACCGGGGAGACCTGCACGCGCTGGACGTGGACGAGGGCCGCATCGACGAGCTGCGCAAGCGCGCGCGCCGGGCCGGTGTGCACAACGTGCGCACCCAGGTCATCCCCGCCGAGGGCGCCGAGGTGGACGAGGCCCTCGCCGCCCTCAAGGGCAAGGCGGACCGGGTGCTGGTGGATGCCCCGTGCAGTGGCACCGGAACCTTCCGCCGCAAGCCGGACGCGCGCTACCGCCTCACGCCCGAGATGATTCAGGACCACGTGGCGCGGCAGAAGCGGCTGCTGGAGCGCTTCTCCCAGCTGGTGAAGCCGGGTGGCCGGCTCATCTACGGCACGTGCAGCGTGCTGCGCGAGGAGAACGAGGCCGTGGTGGAGGACTTCCTCTCCAGGCACCCGGACTACTCGGTGAGGCCGGTGGCCGAGGAGCTCGGGCCGGAGCTGGGCGCGAAGGTGGGCCCGGGCCCCTTCCTGCGGCTCGCCCCCCACCTGCACGGCACGGATGGATTCTTCGGGGCCATCCTCGTGCGCTCGAAGTAGCGTCTACCCCGTCCATTGGAGGGCATGGAATGCCGGAAGCGGTCCACTATCGCGTCTCGATGCGCCGCCCGCACTCGCACCTCTTCGAGGTGGAGGCCACCTTCCCCGCGGGCCCGGACACGCTCGAGGCCCTGCTGCCGGTATGGACGCCCGGCAGCTACCTGGTGCGCGAGTTCGCTCGCCATGTGCAGGACGTGAGCGCCACGGGTCCGGGCGGCGAGCCCCTCCCGGTGCGGCGCGTGGACAAGCGCACCTGGCGCGTCCAGGCCGGGGGCGTCGCGGTGACGCTGCGCTACCGCGTCTACGCCAACGAGCTCACCGTGCGCACCAGCCACCTGGACGGCAGCCACGGCTACTTCAACGGTGCCACCCTCTTCCTCTACACCGAGGCCACGCGCGGCCTGGAGCACCTGGTCACCGTGGAGGCCCCCGAGGGGTGGAAGGCCTTCGCCGCGCTGGAGCGCCGGGGCGAGCTCTTCGTCGCCCCCGACTACGACGAGCTGGTGGACAGTCCCTTCGAGGTGGGGCCGCACACGCCGCTCACCTTCACCGCCGCGGGCGTGCCGCACGAGGTGGTGGTGTGGGGCGACACGGTGCCCGACGCGGGCCGGCTGTGCTTCGACCTGCAGCGCATCTGCGAGGCGCAGGCGAAGATGTTCGGTGGCCTGCCCATGCGGCGCTACCTCTTCCTCGTCTACCTGACGGACAAGGGCCGCGGAGGGCTGGAGCACAAGGCGTCCACGGCGCTCCTCTTCCCGCGCGCGGGGCTGCAGAACGCGCGGGGCTGGGAGGACTTCCTCACCCTCGCCGCGCACGAGTACTTCCACCTGTGGAACATCAAGCGGGTGAAGCCGAAGGCGCTCGTCCCCTTCGACTACTCGCAGGAGAACTACACGTCCCTGCTCTGGGCCTTCGAGGGGGCCACGTCCTACTACGACAACCTCTTCGTGCTGCGCGCGGGGCTGATGGGGGCGAACCGCTACCTCACGCGCCTGGGCGAGACGCTCTCCGCGCTGCACGCCACACCGGGCCGCAAGGTGCAGACGCTCGCCGAGGCGTCGCTGGTGAGCTGGGTGAAGCACTACCGCCCGGACGAGCACTCGCCCAACAGCGCCATCTCCTACTACCTCAAGGGCGAGGTGGTGGCCGCGCTGCTGGATTTGGAGCTGCGCCGCGCCACGAACGACGCGCGGGGCCTGGACGACCTGATACGGCTGCTCTGGCAGCGCCACGGTGACGAGTCCGGCGTGCCCGAGGACGGCGTGGAGGCGGCGGCCTCGGAGTTGGCGGGAAAGGACCTGAGCGCCTTCTTCGATCGGGCGGTGCGCTCCACGGAGGAGCTGGACTACTCCGTCTTCTCGCACGTGGGGCTGGAGGTGAACTTCCGCCCGCGCGAGTCCTCCAGCGACAAGGGCGGCGTCCCGGTGCGGCCCAGGGGAGAAGTCAAACCGAAGGGCTGGCTGGGCGTCACCACAAAGGGCAGCTCCACCCTCGCCACGGTGCTGGACGGCTCGCCCGCGCAGGAGGCGGGGCTGTACGTGGATGACGAGCTGGTGGCGCTCGACGGCTGGCGGGTGGACGCCGCGGGGCTGCTGTCCCGCTGCGACGAAAAGCCCCCCGGAGACAAGGTGCTCATCACCGTGTTCCGCCGGGACAGGCTGCTGGAGGTGCCGGTGGTGCTCGGCCAGAAGCCCGCGGACGCGGCCTGGCTCTCGCGCGTGGACAAGCCCACCGACACCCAGAAGGCCGCCTATCAGGCCTGGCTGGGCGCGCCCTGGGAGGACTCGGGGTAAGCTCACACTCCAGCCATGCCCCTGCCTCCGAACCGCCTCGCGCGCTGCGAACGACACCCCGCCGCCACCGCTGGCTGGCGGTGTGTGGACTGCGGAACCGCCCTCTGTCCCGAGTGCGTGGAGGCGCGGCGGATGCAGACGGTGGACCTGCTCGTCTGCCGCGCGTGTGGCGGCCGGGCCCAGACCCTGCTCGTCCACCGCTCCGAGCAGGCCTCGTTCGCCCACCGGCTGGGCCAGGTGTGGCGCTACCCCTTCACCCCCCACGGCCTGGCGCTGGTGGCCGGGCTCGGAGCGCTGCTCACCTTCCTTGGCTTCATGACGAACGTCTCGTTCGTCCTGATGCGGATGTTCCCCGCCCTGCTGGCCGCGGGGACCTTCTGGAGCACCGTCTTCGCCATCATCCGCTCCAGCGCCCGCGGCGAGACCGACGTCCCCCTCCCCGACTTCAGCGACATCTTCAACGACTGGTTCGTCCCGGTCCTGCGGGGCCTGCTGGCCACCAGCCCGGTGTGGCTCACCCTCTTCCTCTACTCCGTCGCCACCGGAGGGTGGGACGTGCTCCAGTACGTGAAGGGCCTGCTGAACGATCCCATGTTCTACGCGACCGGCCGCACCCACCCCGTGCCCGTGGAGAAACTCCTGGAGGATCCCCTCGCGTGGCTGCTGGGCCTCGCCGGCCTCGCCTACCTCCCGATGGCCCTCATGCTGGCGGCTGCGGGCATCGACCTGCTGGACCTGTTCAACCCGGTGAAGGCCGCGCGTGCCCTGCGGCGCCTCGGGCGGGACTACGCGGTGGCCCTCGGCGCCCTGCTCACCCTGGGGCTCGTGTTCCTCGTCGTCCGCCTCTTCACCTCCGGCCTGCGCGCGGTGAACATCCTCGTCCTGTCGAGCTGGCTCTCCGCGAGCCTCGAGTGCCTCGTGGCCTTCGTCATGGCGCGCGTGCTCGGGCTGCTCCTCTACACGCGCGGGGATGCCCTCGGGTATGGCGCCCCGAACGACTACCTCCTCCCCTTGCTGGACGCGGCGCCGAGCACCTCGCTGCTCCCCCAGGACACACAGCTCCCGGTGCCGAGCACCGCGGTGGCGGCGCCCCCCCCGGGAGGAGCCCCGGCCCCGCCCGAGACCCAGCTCCAGGAGCTCGCCAGGGCGGTCCAGGCCCGCGATGTCCTCGAGGCGCTCTCGCTCTACGCCGCACTGGGCCTTCCCAGGACGGCCATCGCCCCGGAGCTGCACCTCTTCGTCGGACAGGCGGCGGCGACCTACGAGGACTACACCCTGGCCGTGCGCGCGCTGGAGTCCGCGGCGGACGTGGCCCCGGATGACCCCATCGCCCCGCGCGCCCTCGTCCTGCTGGCCCGCGTCCTCGGCGAGCGCATGCAGGAGCCGTCACGCGCCCGGGACGTCTACCGTTACATCGTCGACCGGTACCCGGATACGGACGCCTCCCGCTTCGCCCAGGCCCGCCTTCCGCCCACCACCTGACACCCGGCATTGCCTCCACGCAGGAGCGTGCGCAATCCCTCCGCATGCTCCAGGCACGAAATCTGCTGCTCCTCCTGGGCCTCGCGCCCCTCGTCTCCTGTGATGGAGGCGTGCGGGTCAACCGCCAGGGAGACCCCTGCACCGAGAACCTCGTCACGTTGCGCGTGGAGGTGGTGGACGCACAGGGAACCACCGTACGGGACGCCACCGTCACGGCCACCAACCTGGACACGGGACGCACCATCACCAGCACCACCGGTGACAGGGGAATCACCACGGCGGTGAACGAGGAGATCGGCTCGGGCGCCGTGAGGCTGACGGCCACCGCCGGCTCCAAGGTGAGCGCCCCGGCCGAGGTGGCCTGGACGTGCGACGACTGCCACTGCCACCCCGAGCCCTCCATGGTGCGGCTCCAGCTCCACCCGTAAGCGCCTCCGGTCGGCTGCTTCCTCACTCGGAGTTTGTCCCTCGCGCCCCAACTCGCTAGGTTGAGGGCGTCATGCCGAGTGTGGAAGACCTCCTCCAGCACTCCCTCGCGGAGTTGACCGAGCGCTTCATTACCCAGGAGCACTCCGTCCCATCGGGCCTCCTGGAGGCACTGGAGGCGGATCCACGCCAGGGAGCGAAGACCCTCGTCCGCCGCATCCGCTCGCGCCAGGGGAAGAACCGCGCCGAGGGCCAGCGCCTGCGCCACCTGCTGCGCTTCGAGAGCGAGCTGTGGGAGCAGGGCCACACGCACATCGCCGGGGTGGACGAGGCAGGCAGGGGCCCGCTCGCCGGTCCGGTGGTGGCCGCGGCGGCCATCCTCCCCAAGGGCTGGCGGCTGGAGGGGCTGGACGACTCGAAGAAGATCGCCGACGAGGCGCGCCGCGACGAGCTGGCCGAGGCCATCAAGCAGGGCGCGGTGGCCTGGGCGGTGGGCCAGGCGGATGCGGAGGAGATCGACCGGCTCAACATCCGCCGGGCGAGCCTGCTGGCCATGCACCGCGCGGTGGAGGCGCTGGGCATCCGGCCGGACTACGTGCTGCTGGACGCCTTCACGATTCCCGAGTGCACCCTGCCCCAGCGCGGCATCATCAAGGGAGACGCGCTCTCGCTGAGCATCGCCGCGGCATCGGTGCTGGCGAAGACGACGAGGGACAGGCTGATGCGGGAGTTGGACGCGCGATACCCGGGCTACGGCCTCGCCGAGCACAAGGGCTACCCCACGGCCTCGCACGTGCAGGCCATCCGGGACAAGGGGGTGCTGCCCATCCATCGCCGCAGCTTCGCGCCGGTACGGGAAGCGCTCGGAGGCAACCCGCCAGTCCAGGCCGGGCCCACCCAGGGCGAGCTCTTCACGGAGAACGGCCCCAGGTGAGCGCGGACAAGGACATCGACGGGTGGCTGGGCGAGCGGGGCATCTCCTCACCGGACTCGCGAGCCCGCGCCCGGGCCGTGTTGGAGGAGGCGAACCTCACCAGCCCTCGCAAGGTACGCATCAGCGAGACCAAGCTGCCCAAGGCCGAGCAGCTCCTGGCCGAGCGCTTCTACCGGGTGTGCACGGCCCCCGCCTGCCAGCAGGTGGCCTGGTCCAGCGGGCGGGAGCCGCTGCCGGTGGAGCCCCGCAGCCATTGTGAGCACTGCGGGGGCTCGAACAACCGGCGCGCCGAGGTGGCCTTCCTGGAAGCGTGTGAGCGCCATGGGGTGCGCCGGGTGGTGGTGGTGGGCGGCTCGCCGTCGGTGCGCGAGGAGTTGGAGAGCAAGCTCGGAACCCGGATCGAGCTGCGCATGGTGGACGGCACCGAGCGGCGCACGGCCGGCAAGGCCCAGAGTGACCTGGAGTGGGGAGACCTGGTGCTCGTCTGGGGTGCCACGGAGCTGCACCACAAGGTGAGCACCCACTACACGGCGCCGGGCACGCCCTACCGCCACAAGGTGGTGCACGTGGCCCGGCGGGGCGTGGCCGCGCTGCTCGAGGCGGGCATCACCCACCTGGAGCGCTGAGCGCCAGGCGCTCCCGTCCTCCTCAACGCGCGGGTGCGCAAGAAGAGCCGTCCTGGACGGCTTGATACCGGACCCAGAGCTCGCAGGCGCACTCGGGCTGATAGAGCCGAGGGTGGTAGCGCACGCGCATCACGCCATCGAACCGCGTGGCGCACAGGGTCGTTCCATCCAGGTGCATGGTCACCTGGTCCACGATGCACTGCTGGCCGTTGGCGGTGAGCGAGGCGTTGGTCACGCTGCCGTCCATCGAGAAGGCGTCTTCGTCGTCCGGGCCTCCATCGAGAAAGGAGCCCACGAGGTGGAGGTGCAGCAGCTCGTAGTCCATGCGGACCACCTCGCCGGAGATCTGGAGCGTGCCCCCCCAGAGCGCCTCGGGAGAGGAGAGCATGGCGCAGTCGTCGCGCAGCACTTCCATGGCCATGAACTCGTAGCGGCCCTCGTTCTGGAGGTAGGCGCGGGTACAGCCCACGCTCAGGGTGAGGGCCAGGGAGGACAGGAGGAGCGGGCGGAACAGTCGGGTAGCAGCCACGCCCCCCAGGGTAGCCCAACCCGGGCATACGTGCGGAGAGTGCAACCGCGAGGCCAGCGGCTAGACTGTCCCCCTCATGTCCCAGTTCAAGAATCCGGTGGATGCCCTGCCCAAGCGGCTGTGTTTCGACCACGGCACCCTCCTCGCCGACGACCTGACCTGCAAGCGGACGGGGCAGCGTCGGAAACCCTGAGGCAACCCTCCGGATGCACTACCTCCCGCTCATCCTCGCCCTCGGACTGCTCGTGGCACTGCACGAGCTGGGGCACCTCGTGGCCGCCCGGCTGGTGGGCGTGCGGGTCCACCGCTACATGATCGGCTTCGGGCCCGCGGTCCTCACCTGGCGGCTCAAGGGCACGGAGTACGTGCTCGGCGCCGTCCCGCTGGGCGGCTCGGTCCGCATCCACGGGATGAACCCCCATGAGCCGGGGTTGGATGCCTCGGACCCCACGAGCTTCTCGTCGAAGAGCCCCTGGAAGCGCATGTGGGTGCTGCTGGCGGGGCCGCTGACCAACGCGCTGGTGGCCCTGGGCATCCTCGTCGCGCTCTACACCTCGGGCACGCACGTGGTGGTGCCGCTCACGGTGGGCACCATCGTTCCCGGCTCGGAGGCGGCGCGCGCCCAGCTGGTGCCCGGGGACCGCATCGTCAGCGTGGACGGCGTGCCCCTGGGAAGCTGGGCCGAGTTCGTGGAGCTCATCGCCCAGAACCCCGGACGCGAGCTGAAGCTGGGGGTCGAGCGCCAGGACGAACCGCGCGAGGTGACGGTGCGCCCGCGTCCGGACGAGCGGGGAGAGGGCCGCATCGGCGTGAGCCAGCAGTACGTGTACCGCACCCATGACCCGGGTCAGGCGCTGATGCAGGCCGTGGCGCACACGGCGAACCTGGTATCCGAGGGCACCCGGATGCTGCACCGCATGCTGCAGGGCAAGCAGGGCCTCGACATGGCCAACCCGGTGGGGCTGGTGAAGCAGTCCTCGGGCGCGGCGGCCAGCGGCCTGGGAGCCTTCCTGCGCGTGCTGGTGAGCGTCTCGGTGGCGCTCGCCTTCTTCCACCTGCTGCCCCTGCCCTCGCTGGACGGAGGGCGGATGCTCTTCCTCCTCTTCGAGGTGGTGAGCCACCGCAAGGTGCCACCGCGCGTGGAGACGCTGGTGCACACGGTGGGCTTCCTCGCGCTGCTCGGGGTGCTGCTGATGGTGGCGCTCGCGGACCTGCGCCAGGTCATGGTCCGCTCCCAGGCCACCCCCGACGCGGGCACCGCGCGTCCGGGTCCGGGTGCCAACACCGGCTCCCTGGCGCCCTCGGATGGCGGCGTATCCCCGGTGGCGGACGACCTCGGCGGGTGAGCGCGGGGCCGGGTCCGACGCCGGCCCCCCGGGCAGCCAGGAGTGCTTCGGACAACGCACTCCCACCGGAAGGAAGCGCCAGGGAGACGGGAAGGCCCTATGCTCCACCGCGCCATGAAGACCGAGGCGAAGAACGAGGGGCTGTTCTGCGAGTTCTACTGGGGCACCACCCTCAACGAGGTGTGGAGCTTCGGTCCCGAGCACCCGCAGGTGATCGCCGCGTCGGACGAGACGGTGTCCCTTCCCCTCTATGGCTTCACCCTGCCGGAGGAGCGCTTCGTGTTCGCCGAGCGCACCGAGCAGGGCTACCGCGTCTTCATTCCCCCGGCGGCGCGCGTCGAGCGAAGCCGGCATGGCGATGCCTTCCGCGCGGTGCCCGACTCGGAGCTACAGCGGACCGGGGGCCGCGCCTGGGTGGAGCTCACCCAGGATGACCGGCTGCGCATCTCCGAGGGCGAGCTCGCCCTGGTGGTGGCACCCTCCGTCGCGGGCAAGCGCGCGGCGGGCCTCCGGCCGCGCGACCTGGGCTTGCTGGCGATGGTGTCGGTGCTCTTCCTCAGCCTGCCGGTGGGCTTCCTCCTCGCGTGGCCCACGCCCGAGAAGATGGCCGAGTCCAACGCCCGCGCCATCAAGGCGGCCCGCGAGCTCGAGCAGGCCGAGCGCAAGCGGCTCGGCGTGGACTCGCCCGCGCGCCCCATCCCCCAGGACTCGAAGCCCGACGCGGGCGTGAAGACGCTGCCCGCCAACCTCGGCGTCCACTGAGGCACCGGGGCTCGGGTGGGGCTTCAGGGCCCCAGGCCCACCCAGACCTCGCCGTCCTCGTAGAACTCCTTCTTCCAGATGGGGACGTCCTGCTTGAGCCGCTCGATGGCGTGCTCGCACCCGAGGAACGCCTCCTTGCGGTGCGGCGCGGCGGCGGCGATGACCACGGCCAGCTCGCCCGGCACGAGCGTCCCCACCCGGTGAACGATGGCCAGCCGCGTCCCGTTGAAGCGCCCGGCCACCTCGGCGCCAATCTCCGCCAGCTTCTTCTCGGCCATGGGCGGATAGGCCTCGTACTCCAGCTTCGTCACCCGCCTGCCGCGCGTCTGGTTGCGCACCGAGCCCGAGAAGGTGACGAGCCCTCCATGGGCCTCGCCGGCCACCGCCTCCACCACCTCCTCCAGCAGCAGCGGCCGATCCACCACCCGGAAGAGCCCACCACTGCCTCCAGCCACGGGAGGGATGAGGGCCAGCTCCGCGCCGGCGGGCACCTCGGCGTCCGCGCCGGAGAACTCCTGGTTCACCGCCACCCTCAGGTGCGGCAGCAGCGGAGCGAGCCCCGGGTGACGCCCGGCCAGCAGGCGCAGCACGTCCGACACGCGCGCGCCCGGAGGCAGCTCCAGTGATTCACGAGGCAGTCCCGCGCGCTCGCGCGCCGCGGCGAAGTACAGGACGGTGATGGTGTCGGGCACGGCCCCCTCTTAACGCGAACGGAGCACGGTGCGTGCCCGGAAACGTCCCCCGCCCTCCTCGGGCATGAAGTCGACGAAGACGAGCTCCACGGGCGGCAGCTGGTCGAGCAGCGTCCCCACCAGCGAGCGCACCGCGGGGAGCTGCTGCGCCGGCACGCCGGGCACCTCCTGGGGCGCATCCAGCTCGGCGCGCAGCCGGCCCACGTCCACCATGGCGGAGAGGTGGCCGGGCTCGAAGGCATTGTTGCCGAAGCGCTCCTTCAACGCGCTCCCCATGTCCCCCACCGCCCGGCCCTGGATGGCCTCACCCGCCGTCATCGACAGCCGGTTGGCCGTGATGGTGAACTCCACCGGCTGCTCCATCGCCCGCGTGCGCAGACGCGTGGCGCCCGCCTCCTTCACCACCTCGTAGGGCTGCCCGCGCGCCTTCAGCCGTCCGGTGAGCCACTCCACCATCTGCTCGGAGCGCACGAGCCCCGCCTCGAAGAGCAGGGTGCCGCGCGGCTCCGGCCGCTGGGAGCCCCTGAGCAGGTTGCGGTAGAAGGCCGGCGCGTCGAAGTAGGCCAGCAGCGTCAGGTCTCCCCTCAGGGCGCTCAGCAGGCTGTCCGCGTTGGCCGCGTCGAAGCCCTCCTCGCGCAGGCGCAGCAGCGTCCGCTCGCGGCGCTCCGAGCCCGGCGCGCCGAAGACGAGCTTCGCCAGCTCCTCCGGCGGAATGGAGATCATCAGCGCGGCGAAGGGGCCCGCGGGCGCCTTCCCCAGCAGCTCCGAGCCGGGCGCGCTCTTGCCCTCGAAGAGCGCCTTCTCCAAGGCCACCCAGCCCTCCAGCTCCGCGCGTGCCTCCTCCACCTTCAACGCCGCGAAGACGCCCCGGAGGCCAGAGGAGGCATCCTCCTCCACCGGGCGCACGAAGAAGTGCACGTTGCCCGAGCCCACCTTGCGCTGCAGCTCCCCGAGGAGCGGCAGCTCGGACAGCCCCGGGCCGCGCATACCGGTGATGCTCGCGCGAGCGGCCTCCAGGCCCATACCGTCCGCCCGCGATGCGGACAACGCCCCTTCCTCCTCGTCCTCCGTATCCGGCACCGCCAGGTAGACGTAGCCGCGGTCCGCGAAGAGCAACAGGGGATCCCCATTCGGGCGCTGGAAGCGGACGGCGCCCCCGGGCTCTCGATGGGAGACGGCGATACCACCGGACTCCAGGTCGCCCACCACCGCGTCCATGGCGGCCTCGACATCCGTCACGCCCAGCAGCGCCACGGTGCCCTGGAAGTCGGGCAGGGAGAAGAAGCCGACGCCCTCCTCCGGATCCACCACCCGGGGCTCTCCCCGCAGATCACGCAGCACCAGCGACAGCAGCGGGGTGTCCTCCAGCGACTCGAGCGCCTGCGTCTCCCCCATCAGCCGCGAGTAGAAATCCATCAGCGGGTCCACGTTGCCCCGGAGCTGGGGGAAGTAGACGGCCACCTCGGCCTCGGCGGGGATGGCGCGCAGCACCGGCCGCGACACCACCGTCACCTGCGCGCTGGCCAGCACCTCGTCCTTCTTGTCCTTCTCCAGCGCGCGCACCGTGTACGTGCCCGCACGAGGAAAGGCGTGGGACACCCGCGCGCCCTGCTGAGGCGGCGAGCCGTCGCCGAAGTCCCACGTCACCACCGGCGCGTCCGGAGCTTCGGAGCCGAAGCTCTCCGGTACGCCCGCCTCCACCGTGCGCGCCCCTCCCGCCTCCGGCCTCGCCGCCCGGTGGCAGCCGGACCCCACCAGGGCCGCGGCCACCAGGCAGAAGACGGTCAGGGCTCGGAGGTCGGAACGCACATGGGGTTTCATGTACGGTCTAGTAATCCAGCGCCAGACCGAACATCCAGTACGAGTCGGAGAGATTGAATCCCTCTCCGCCGAAGTTGTTCACTTTCGCGTAGGTGTACTCGGCGAAGAGATAGCTGTGGTTCACCCCGAGGTCCGAGTCGAAGTCGCGCGCCAGCCGCGGCTCCAGCACGTCCAGCAGGAAGGACACGCCACCAGCCACCTCCCAGCCCAGCTTGCCACCACGCCCCTTGCGGCCCTCGACCGTCTCGATGTCTCCGCCCTTGGTCACCCACCAGGGCATGTAGATGAGGCCGGGCTTGATGTAGGGCACCAGCGGAATGCCCCAGTGGAACGCGGGGTAGTCGAACCGGTAGACGCCGCGCAGGTGGATGGGCAGCACGTGGAAGCCCGTGCGCTCCGCGCTCGCGCCCCCGCTCGGCAGCAGGGCGGCGGCGTACTTCTCCGCGTAGCCGAGCGACACGCTCACGCCCGCCGAGCCGATGCCCTGGTAGAAGAAGCGCTGCAGCTCGGCCTCGAAGAGCAGCAGGTTGCTGCCTCCGAACACCTTCGAGAACGGATCCTCGGAGAGGCCCTCCTCGCTGCCCATCTGCGGCCGCCATCCACCGAGCCGGAACTCGATGGAGCCGCTTCGGGGTGACTGGGCCACCCCGGACATGTCCTGCGCCTCGCCGGGGAGCGCGATGAGGAACACCGCGAGGCCGAGGGCCACTGCTCGAGTCATGAACGATTTCTCCTTGAGGACAACCAGAAACCCAGGGCGGCCAGCACCGCGCTGCCCACAACTCCTCCGCCCGCCGCGCCACACCCGCCCATCTCCTTGCCCCCGGCGTTGGCGTACTCCTCCATGAAGCCATTGGTCTTGGTGGGGGAGGCCTCCCGGGCCTCGGACGGATTGCTCCGGTTCTCCGCCTGATCGAAGGCGTAGGCCACCAACTGATACGTCACCTCGTTCTCCAGCCCCTCCACCCGGATGGCGCCCCTGCCCACGTCCTGCCTCACCATCGCCACCTCGGTGCCATCACGTGACACATGGAGCTCGATGACGGTGGCCCCCGTGGGCTCGCTGACGTCCGCGAGCACGGCCTGGTCCAGGCCCCGCGCGTCCTCGATGACGGGCGCGGTCGGGGGCGTCCCGTCGTAGACGAACTTCATCCCCGACGCTCTCGACACGGTGTTGCAGTCGGTCCCGAAAGACCCCCCATAGACCTTGGTGGCACCACACAGCCGGAACGTCGCGTCCTGCGTCAGGGCACCGCATCCTCCGCCACCGCCCGTGGTGGGGAAGGGCAATTGGCCGAGATCGACCTGGAAGGTGCCCGTGTTCGACTGTCCCAGCTCCGTGAGGGTGATGGCATCCAGGCCGACATCCCCGGCCTCGGGGCTGTCACCGCAGTTCTTGCCGGGCTGGGTGAGCCACAGGGAGAGCTGTTCACAGATGGTGGTGCTGGTCCTCGTCCAGGTGATGCTGACGCGCCCGGAGCACGTCGTGGGTCCGAAGCTCTGCGTCTCCTGTCCGTTGGACAGGCGCAACTGCACCGGTTGGGCGAAGGCCGCGGACGACAGGAACACGGCGGTGAGAAGGAGGAGGTTACGCATGGGCGGGCAGGAGGGTAGCAAGCCAGAGGCCAGGAAGAACCCGGCCCGCCCCCCTTCATTTCCGGGAGGAGGGAGCCCCGCCCCGGTCAAATGGGCAGGGGCGCCCCGGAGGCCTTGCCAAATTGTCAGGCGGGGCGCTCGGCGAGCCGCAGTCCGGCCTCCACCAGGTTGAGGGCGGCCCCCCGGCCGGCGTTGTCCACGGCGGCGAAGAGGGTGAGCCACTCGGGGGCCTGGGGGAAGGAGCGCAGGCGTCCCACGTGGACGGTGGGGTCCGCGGTGACCAGGCTGGTCATGGGGTAGACCTTCTCTCCGGGTGAATCCAGCACCTTGATGGCGGGCGAGCCCTTGAGGGCGGCGCGCGCCTGGTCCACCGAGGCGGGCTTCCTCAGCCGCACATGGAGGCTCAGCCCGTGACCATAGAAGGAGGGCACCTGCACGGCGGTCCCGGCCACCACGGGCACCTCGCCCTTGGGGGCGAAGAGGCGGGCGGCCTCCAGCGTCCAGCCGGCCTCCTCCTCCGTCCAGGGCGAGTTGGCCAGGAAGGGGCCCACCTGGGGCACCAGGTTGAAGCCCACGCGCTGGGGGAAGGCGTGGGACTCGGGCTCGCGGCCGGAGAGGAGGGCCGCCGTCTGCTGCTCCAGCTCGCGCAGGCCCCGCTGGCCCGCGGAGGAGGCCCCCATGAGGGCCGTCACCTGGACCTGGGCCACGCCGAAGGACTGGCGCAGCGGCTCGAGGAGGGTCGCCAGGGCGCTCGTCACCGCCGAGGGCACGGCGACGATGCGGCCCTTGAAGGAAGCGCCCAGGAGCTCGGAGTTGAAGCCGGGGAGCACCAGCGGGACGTTGCCGTCGGCGCGGAAGGCGGAGCTCACGTCCACCACCCAGGCGCCCGCGGCCTGGGCGGCCTGCGCGAGCGTCCGCGACACGTCCGCCGGTGTGGCGAGGAGCGCCAGGCCAATGCCCCGGAAGGCCTCCGGGGTGGCCTTCTCCACCCCGAGGGACTCCTCCCCGTACTCCAGCTCCTCGCCCTCGGAGCGCTCCGAGGCCAGCACGGTGAGCCGCTCGGCGGGGAAGTCCCGGTCGAAGAGGGCGGAGAGCACCTCGCTGCCCACCACGCCCGTGGCGCCCACCACGGCGATTCGCAGGTTCTCGTTCATGGCGCGTCCCTTTACCCCAGCCCCGGCCCCAGTGGGCTCCCTTCTGGCGGCCCGGAAGTCCGGGTCATTCCACGTCTTGTAGGCCAGTATGCGACATCGGGCGGTGTTTTTCAGGTCGGGTCGAGCGGGCCTGTCCTGGCGCCTCCCCCGCTCTCCCGGCTTCGGGTCTGGGGCCATGCGCCCGCCAGGAGGCCTGCTCGCATGCCCGCGAGGACCCCGCCAGCCGTCGGGTAGACTGCGAGCCAGAAGCGCCGGCCACGGGTGGCCAGAGTGGGCCACCCGCACGCATCTCCGCATGGCCCGATGGTGAATCCCTATCGATGTGGACGATCGTCTCGTTACTGCTGCTCACCCAACTGCCTCCAGATGGTGCGGCGCAGTTGAAGAAGGTAGATGCGCTGATGCCCGAGCTCCGGCGGCTCGCCAGGGATCCGGGCGTGGTGCGAGAAGTGAAGCGGCAGAACGCCCAGCGCGTCCCGCTGGAGACCATCCGGAAGCTGGATGCGGAGTGGACGGCGACCCCCGCCCTCACGCCCTTCAAGCGGAAGGTCCTGGGCAGCACGAGCACGCGCTCACTCAACCGCTACCGCGAGCAGCTGGGCCGGGCAGTGGCCGAGGCCTTCATCATGGACAACCAGGGCGCACTGGTGGGCGCGACGCGCCGCACCTCCGACTACTGGCAGGGCGATGAGGCCAAGTGGCGCGCGGCCTTCAACGGTGGCCGGGGCGGGGAGCTGCGCGAGAAGCCCTTCTTCGACGAGTCCTCCCAGTCCTACGTCGTCCAGGTCTCCCTGCCGGTGAAGGACGGCGCCCGTGTCATCGGCGCCCTCACCGTGTCCGTCTCCCTGCTCGAGCTCTGACATCATGAACAACGCCTTCCTGGGCAACCTCAAGCTGAGGAGCCGCCTGACCCTGTCCGTGGCGCTGCTGTCGGCCCTGTCCCTCCTGTCACTCACGGGTCTGGGCCTGTCCTTCACCCGGCGCACGATGTCGAAGCAGATCCACTCCACGCTCAAGGTGGAGGCCGAGGGTCTCAAGGATCTGGTGGAGCGGACGCTCGCCGAGCGCGAGGCGAGCGTGCGCAGCTGGTCCGAGGACGCCATCCTGAGAGGGGCACTGCTCTTCGACACGTACGAGAAGAGCGACGCGGTGCTCGCGGGGCTGGCGAAGCGCCACCCGTCCATCAGAGGCTTCGTTCTCTTCGACGAGAAGGGGCGCGCCGTCTCCGCCAGCACGGAGGCGCTGCTCAAGTCCTATCAGGGCCGGGAGCGCGAGGTGCGCGAGACGGCATGGTACCGGGCGGCGCTGGAGGGGCGCTTCACCGCCGACTCCCTCTCGGCCGAGAAGGACCCCACCTTTGGCCGGCGGGTGCTGCCGCTGGCCGCGCCGGTGCTCAGCCCGCTCGGTGGTGGCCGCATCGGAATGCTGCTGGCCGCGTACGACTGGAGCCAAGTCGGCGACGTGGTGAAGGCCGCGGTGCGGCGGGCCCACGAGCGCTCGCAGAGCAGCTTCACCCTGGAGGTGCAACGCGCGGATGGCACGCTCCTCTTCGATTCCCGCCTCCCCGGTGCCGCTCCCCTCGTCCGGCCCGTGTCCGAGAGAGCCATCAACGACTCGGCCGAGCAGGACGTGGGAGATGGCTGGCACTTCGTGGCGAAGGTGGACGCGGCGGAGGCCTATGCCCCCGTGAACCAGGCGGCCACGGTGGCCTTCGGGATGCTCGCGTTCTTCGTGGGACTGGCCATCGTGGGCGCCTGGTGGCTGGCACGTGGCATCACCCAGCCCATCGTGGCGCTGAGCGAGACGGTGACGCGCGTCGTCCAGAAGGGAGACCTCACCCAGCGCGTGGAGGTGCACGGCCAGGATGAGGTGGGCGATCTGGCCCGGGCCTTCGCGAGGATGATGGACCACGTGCGCGAGTCCACGCTCAGCCTGCAACAGGGCACGCACGTGCTCACCGAGGCCGTGGCCGAGCTGAGCCGGGCGTCCGAGGTACAGGAGGGCAACCTCGCGCGTCAGGCATCGGCCATCCAGGAGACGCAGGTCACCGCGCAGGAGATTCAACAGACCTCGCAGATGGCGGCGGAGCGCTCGCAGGCCGTGTTGGAGGTGGCCGCCCGGGCCGACGAGGTGGGCACCTCGGGCGAGGCGAAGGTGAACGCGAGCCTCGAGGGACTCAAGGAGCTGCACGCGAAGGTGGGGCGCCTGGCCGGCAGCATCGTCTCGCTCGGCGAGCGCACCCTGCAGATTGGCGACATCGCCCAGACGGTGAAGGACCTGGCGGACCAGTCGAACATGCTGGCGCTCAACGCGGCCATCGAGGCGGTGCGCTCGGGCGAGCACGGCAAGGGCTTCGGCGTGGTGGCGCGGGAGATCCGCAGCCTGGCGGATCAGTCCATCGACTCCACCGGCCGGGTGCGGGAGATCCTCGACGACATCCGTCAGTCCATCCAGACCACGGTGGCGATGACCGAGAAGGGCCAGACGCAGATGCAGGCCGGGCTCGAGCAGATGCGGGAGAGCGGCGAGAGCCTCCGGGAGCTGACGTCCATCGTGCGGGACAACGCGGGGGCGGCGCGGCAGATCGCCGTCGCGGTGAACCAGCAGAACGCAGGCATCTCGCAGATCTTCACCGCGGTGACGGACCTGTCCACGCTGATGGACGAGACGATGCGGAGTCTCCAGGCCACCACGCGGGCCACGGGCACGCTGCGCGAGGCCGCCACGCGCATGGAGACGGTGGCGCGCACCTGGCGGGTGTAGAGCCCCACCCCACCGGAAGCGGGCCTCAGTCTTCCTTGAGGCGAGCGGTGGGAGGAGGCCCGGGCAGCGGGGGGAACTTGGGGTTGCGCTCGGGCTCGGAAGCCCGGACGTAGTGCGGCTCCAGGGCGAAGAGCGCCTCCAGCGAGCGCTGCTCGGGGAAGCGCACCAGGTGCGCCAGCGCCACCGCCGAGGGGAAGTCGGGCGCGTGCAGCAGCCGTGAGGGCGCCACGCCGTGGGCCTCCAGGGCCGCGCGGTAGTCGGTCAGGGCGGGACCCAGCGCGAGCGCCTCGGGCTCGGCGGCCATGCGCGCGGCCACCTCCTCCGGACTCATGGCCTCCTCGGGCCCCAGCGCCTCCACGCGCTGGCCCACGCGCCGGTAGCGCCCCAGGTACAGGTCATCCTTGCGCGCCACCGCGAGGGCGAAGAGGGGCGGACCCTCGGGGCCTTCCAGGGCCACGGCCGCGAGCGACGACGCCCCGGCCACGTTGAGGCCCGCCGCGTACGCGAGCCCCTTCACGCAGGACAGGCCGATGCGCAGGCCGGTGAAGGAGCCCGGACCCAGGCCGATGGCCAGCCCCTCCAGGGACTTCAGCGCCACCCCGTGCCGCGCGAGCACCTCGCCGACGATGCCGGGCAGCACCTCGCTCTGCTTCTTCGGCGGCCCCACCACCACGTGCTCGAGGACGCGCACGCCCTCCCCTTCCCGCTCCACGAGGGCCAGGGACAGTGTGAGGGTGGAGGTATCGAGCGCGAGGAACATGCGAGGCTTCTACCCCGCCAGCGGCCCGAAGGGGATGAAGAGGTAGGAAGTGCGCTCCGCGCAGCGGTAGAGGCGCACCCGGGCCAGCCCCTTCTGCAGCATGTCGAGCTGCTTCGCGGCGGCGAGCGACACGTCCACCACGCGCCCCTGGACGAAGGGCCCCCGGTCATTGACGCGCACCTGCACCGAGCGCCCGTTCTCCATGTTCACCACGCGCAGGCACGTGCCGAAGGGCAGCTTGCGGTGCGCGGCGGTGAAGGCCTTGAGGTCCAGCTTCTCGCCGCTGGCGGTGGGCCGGCCGACCAGGCCCGGGCCGTAATACGAGGCGACGCCCTCTTCCAGGTACGCCCGCGGCGGAGGTTGCTTCTCCGGCCGCACCACTTCCCGATCCTCGGAGGGGGTTGGCCGGGTGGCGCGCGGCGCGCAACCCACCAGGACCCCCACCCCCACCGTCACGCCCAAGAGCAGCCGCCGCATCGCACCCCTACCCGAAGATGAGCCGGTTGATGTCGTTGTAGAAGGCCATCACCATCAGCGCCGCCAGGAGGATGAGGCCGACGACGTTGGCCACCTCGCGCACGCGCACCGGAATGGGGCGGCGGCGGATGCCTTCCCAGAAGGCGGACAGCAGGTGGAAGCCGTCGAGGATGGGGATGGGCAGCAGGTTCATCACCCCCAGGTTGATGGAGATGACGGCCATCAGGTGGAAGAAGCTCTCCCACCCCTGCTCCGCGCTCTTGGACGCCAGCTGGTACATCATCACCGGCCCGCCCAGCGTCTTCGTGGACATCTGGTTGGTCGCGATGCGGCCGAGCACCGTCACCATCTGCCCGACGATGCGGGGCACGACGGTGGCGGCCTGGAGCAACGCGTCTCCGGGGCTGACCTCCACCGTCACCATGTCCACGGGCAGGATCTCCGCCGAGGAGGGGTACCAGGGGTCCACGCCCAGCTCGAGCCGGGCCTCCTGGGAGAACTCACTCCGGGTGTTGTAGGGCGCCTGCGCGAGCTTCTGCGTCTGCTCCTGCCCATCCGCCGAGCGCCAGGTGAGCTGGAAGGGCTGGTCCTTCAGGTTGCTGAGCTCCGCCAGCAGCACGGTGAAGGAGCGCAGCGGCTGACCGTTGAAGGAGACGAGCCGGTCCCCCGCGCGGATGCCGGCCTTGTCCGCCACGCTGCCGGGGTTGACGGAGACCACGTAGAGATCCGAGGACTCCGCGCCCAGGGCCGTGAACCCGTCATTGCCCGGCTGCTTCGGCACCGTCACCTGGACGACGGACGGCGCGCTCCCCGTCACCGCACCGGCCACCACCGGCTGCATGCGCTGGACGGAGACCGCCAGCGGCCCCTCCTGCTTCGCCAGCTGCTCGTGGAGGGCGGCCTCGTCCGGGATGCTCACCCCGTTGATGGACAGGACGCGGTCGAAGGTCTTCAACCCGGCCTGGGCGGCGGGAGAACCCGGCGGCACGCCCAGCACCGCGGGCTTGCGGGCGTACTGGATGCCAATCTGCCCCCGCTCCACCGGGTCGATGCCGTTGGAGTCGGTGACCTTGCGCGGCGTCACCTCGACGATGGACTGCTTGCCATCGCGCTCGACGGTGATGGGGATGGGGCGCTCGAAGCGGCCGACGAAGGTCTCGCGCAGCTCGTCGAAGGTGCGCACCTTCTCACCATCCACGGCGATGATCCGATCTCCCGGACGGATGCCGGCGGTCGCCGCGGGCATGGCCGGGTCCACGAATCCCACCTTGGTGGAGATGGCCTCGTGCGCCCCGACGAAGACGAAGAAGTAGATGAGGACGGGGAAGACCAGGTTGAAGAACGGCCCGGCCGCCACGATGAGGGCGCGCTTCCAGGGCGCGGCGTTCAGAAAGCCACGATTGGCGTCCTCGGGGGCCAGCTCCTCGTGGGGCGAGTCCCCTGCCATCTTCACGTAGCCGCCCAGGGGCAGGATGGCCACCTGGTACTCCGTCTCCCCCTTCGTGAAACCGAACAGCCTCGGCCCGAACCCGATGGAGAAGCGGAGCACCTTCACGCCGCAGGCCTTGGCCACGAGGAAGTGGCCCAGCTCATGGACGGTGATGAGCACACCGAGAAGCAGGATGAATAGACCGGGACCTTGAAGCATGGTGCCAACAGTAACCGTGGGACCCATGCCGGACAATGCGCTTCGAGGCCGGCAGTCCAACCAACCGGACAATCGTCGGCCGTTACGAGAGCAGGCCGCGCACGAAGGTGATGTAGACGAACACCAGGGGCGCGTTGAAGAGCAGCGCGTCGACGCGGTCCAGGATGCCCCCGTGCCCGGGGATGACACGGCCGGAATCCTTCACCCCGTAGGCCCGCTTGAGCATGGACTCGCACAGGTCCCCGATAGGCCCGAGGATGCCGCCAAAGAGGCCGAGCAGCAGGCAGTCAGCCATGGTGAAGACTGGAAAGAAGAAGGCCCGGGCGATGAACATGCCGCCCACCGAGCCCACCAGGCCGCCCGCGAAGCCCTCCCAGGTCTTGTTGGGGCTCACCGCGGGGTACAGCTTGTGCCGGCCCAGGAAGCGGCCAGCGAAGTAGGCGGCGGTGTCGTTGGCCCAGGTGATGACGAGCGCGGCGATGACCCAGGCCAGCCCGTCCGGCATCAGCCGCACCGCGGACAGGGCCGTCATTCCCACCGAGCCATACAGGAAGCCCGTCACCAGGTGGGACACCCGCGTGGGCGCCTCCTGCAGCGGACCCCGGATGAGGTGGTAGGTGAAGGCGAAGAAGAGGAAGAAGGCCGTCACCCAGAAGGCCCCCTCGCCCGTGCGCTCCGGGTGCCGCAGGGGCAGGAAGGGCAACACGCCCGCGAGCACGACGCCCACCCAGGCCGCCGGAGACAGCGTCTTCTGGGTGATGGTGTAGTACTCACTGGCGCAGATGGCCGCGGCCACGGCCAGCAGACCCGCGCTGTACGCGCCTCCCTTGAACAGCAGGAAGACGACGACCGGCAGCAGAATCACCGCCGAGACGATTCGGATGACGAGGTTCTTGTTCTTCTCGTTCACGCCTTGGCCCGCTGGGAGTCCTCCCGCTTGATTTGCGCGGAGGTGAGGCCGAAGCGCCGCTCACGTTGCTGGTACTGCGCCAGGCAGCGCAGGAAGGCTTCGGTCCGGAAGTCCGGCCAGAGGACGTCGCTGAAGCACAGCTCCGCGTACGCCAGCTGCCAGAGGAGGAAGTTGGAGATGCGCTGCTCGCCGCTGGTGCGGACCACCAGGTCCACCTGCGGCAGGTCATGCGTCCAGAGGAAGGACTCGAAGGCCTTGGTATCCAGCTGCCCGGGCGACAGCTCGCCCTTGCTGGCGGCCTCGGCCACGCGGCGCGCGGCCTGCACCAGCTCCTCGCGTCCGCCATAGGACAGCGCCAGCGTCAGCACCATGCCCTTGTTGTGCGCCGAGTCCGCCCGCAGCCTGTCCAACGGCTCCTTCACGAAGCGCGGCAGCTTGTCCACCTCGCCGATGGCGTTGAGCCGGATGCCGTTCTCGAGGATCTCCGCGCGCTCGCTCTCGAGGTACTCGCGCAGCAGGTCCATGAGCGCGGCCACCTCCTCGGCGGGACGGGCCCAGTTCTGCGAGGAGAAGGCATAGAGGGTGAGGGCCTCCACGCCGACACGGCGGGCGCAGCGCGTCACCTCGCGCACGCTGGTGGAGCCCTCGCGGTGCCCCTCCACCCGAGGCAGGCCGCGCATCTCTGCCCAACGACCATTACCGTCCATGATGATACCCACGTGGCGCGGCAGGGGCCGTTCCTGGACGAGTCGCTCGAGGGCAGTGAGGGAAGGAGGTGACGCAGGGCGTTCCATGAGGCTGCGCAAGATAGAGGCCCCACCGTGATACGTCCACGGGCGCGTGCAGGAGCGGTCGTCCCACCCACCCGAGCGGTCGCCGCATGGGGTGGAACGGCCCCGGCGATGCCCGCTCACCCCACCAGCCCTTGTCATCCGCCTGCTCGCCGGCAAGGCAGTGAGTTTCAAACCTACCTCGTCCCGGCTACGCGACTCCATGAGGAGTTGGAATAGGAGCGGGCGTCAGTCCTCGAGCAGGTTGTGTTTGAAGATGTTGGGCTGGCCGGCCTTCACCTCGTAGGTACGGGTGATCTCCTTGCCGAGGTCCTTGTTGATGAGCTTCACGGTGTGCATGCCCACCTCGACCTCGGCGGGAGCCAGGGGGGTCTGGCCGAGCTGCCTCCCATCGAGCACCACGATGGCGTAGGGCCGGATGCGGAACTCCAGCAAGGCCTTCTCCACGGTTGCGCGCCGGGGCGACACGGGCTCCGCGCGGGCCACGGCAGTCCCCTTGGGCCGGGAAGGCTTCACTGGACTCTTCACCGGAGCCGGTTTTGGCGCCGTCTCCCCGGCGGCGGGCTCCTCCTTGGAGGGCTGGTTCTCCGCCACGGCCTGGGCTCCCGGCTGGGTCGCGGGGTCCGTGGGGGCCACCGCCGGCGGCGTTTCCGTGGAAGGGGTCGCCGCTCCCGCGCCCTGAGGGGTCTCCTCCGTCGAGGGGGGCGTCACGGGCTTCGGAGCGGGCTTCGAGGTGACGATGATGGGAGCGGGGGGCGGCGGCTGCGGCTCGGAGCCACCGCGGAGGAACACGATCGCCCCTCCCGCGACGAGCAGCGCGAGGCCCCCGAGCCCGAGCATCAGACCCGTGCGGCGCTTGGGGAGGGCGAGCGTGACGTCCTCCGCTTCGGGGCCGGCCGCGGTCGCGGCGGGCCTGCTGGAGGAGATGAGCGTGGCGGGAGGCACCGGCTCCGAGCGGATCGTGTCCGGCTCGTCCCCGCTCTGGGCGACGCGCGTCCCGTTGTCGACGACACGGCTTGGATTCGCGGGAGCGGCCCGGGTACCGCCGTTCGATCGGTGCGAAGAAGCCTGGGAGCTGGGCTCGACGGAGAGCGCGCGCGAGCCGTTGCCGGGACGGCTCTTGGGACCGCTGCCGGGAGAGGGCGCGGCTCCGGGTCCCGCGTTGTCACCGGACAGCTGGGCCACGAGCTGCGACAGCTGATAGGCGCCCACCGGCTCCCCGGTGGAGAGGATGAAGTGCTCCAGGTCGGCCTGGAAGGCGCGGCAGTCCGGGTAGCGGTGCTCGCGCACCTTGGAGAGAGCGCGCTCCAGGATCTGGGTCATGGCACGCGGCAGGTCCGGCCGGCGCGACACCGCGGGCACGAGCGGCTCGAAGAGGATGGCCTGCATCATGCTCACGTCGGTGGTGGCATCGAACGGCTTCTGCCCGGTGAGCAGCTCGTAGAGGACGACGCCGAGCGCGTACACGTCCACGCGCTGGTCCAGCGGCCGGGCCTGGATCTGCTCCGGCGGCATGTAGGCGATCTTCCCCTTGATGAGGCCCGTCTGCGTCTTGTGGCTCTGGTTGGCGACCTTGGCGATGCCGAAGTCCACCACCTTCACCGCGCCCTGGCGCGACAGCAGGATGTTGTCGGGGCTGATGTCGCGGTGGATGAGGCCCATCGACTCGCCGGTCTCCGGGTCCAGGAAGTCATGGGCGAAGGCCAAGCCCTCGCACGCCGAGGCGATGATCTTCGCGCAGTAGGCGGGCGGCAGCGGCACCCCGGCGGCGCGCGCGCGCTTGGACAGGATGCGCAGGTTCGGCCCGTCGATGTACTCCATCGCCAGGTAATAGGCGCCCTCGGACTCACCGAAGTCGAAGATCTGGACGATGTTGGGGTGGTTGAGCTGTGCGGCCAGCTTCGCCTCGCCCAGGAACATCTCCACGAACTGGGGATCCTCTGCCAGGTGAGGGAGGATCTGCTTGAGTACGAGCTTCTTCTCGAACCCCATGGGACCGGCGGCCTTGGCGAGGAACACCTCGGCCATGCCTCCGGTGGCGAGCTTGCTGATGAGCTGGTACTTGCCGACGTGACTCAAGGGCAACTTCCTCTGACAGGGCAGGGATTCGGGCGCGCATCATAGCCGGAGCCGACTGTCCGACACCCCCCTCCGTCTGGAGGGAGTTTGACCCCGACGCGACAGGGTATCTAGGATCTCTGACTTGATGCGTCCCAAAGTCATCGGTCCCTATCGCGTCCTCGAGACGCTTGGAAGTGGTGGCATCGGGACCGTCTATCGGGCCCTTGACAGCCGTACGAACGATCCGGTGGCCCTGAAGCTGCTCACGGGCGGCCCGGCCATGGATTCCCGGGCGGCCCGGCGGCTGGTGCGGGAGTTCGAGACGCTGGCGGATCTGTCCCACCCCAATGTGGTGAAGGTTTACGACACCGGTGTCTTCCAGAGCTCGCCGTTCCTGGTCATGGAGCTCATCGAGGGGCTGACACTGCGGGACTACCTGTCGCTGAGGGGCGAGGAGCTGCTGTCGTCCGTGAGCGGGTCCTCGGGCTCGGGGCTGTTCCGGCGGTCCGGAGGGCCGACCTCCTCTGGAGGGACGGCCTCCAGGGAGGCGATCTCGGGCCGGGAGCTGGAGTCGGGCGAGGTGAGGCCCCTGCCCTTCGACCTGTCGGCCTTCGCCGAGGAGGCCCCGAGCGAGGAGATGGGCGGCATGCGCTTCGGGACCTCCGGCTCGGCGGCGGTGTTGCCGGTGCCGATGGATCCATGGCTGGGCTCGGACTCGGACGAGGTGGATCCGTTGGACTTCGAGCTGCCGTACGACGTGCCGGAGCCGGGGACGGAGCCGGTGAAGCGCGAGCCGGCGGCGCGGCTGGAGGAGCTGAACCGGCCGGAGCGGGTGGGCCGGCTCAAGGACGCGATGCTGCAGGTGTGCGAGGCGCTGGCCTACATCCACGCGCACGGGCTGGTGCACCGGGACCTGAAGCCGTCCAACGTGATGGTGGACGAGGACCGGCAGGTGCGGCTGATGGACTTCGGGCTGGCGAAGTTCCTGGCGGACGACGCGGGGATGACGCTGGACGGGCGCATGGTGGGGACGTTCCGCTACATGCCGCCGGAGCAGATATTGGGGGAGCCGCTGGACGGGAGGGCGGATCTCTACAGCCTGGGTGTCATCATCTACGAGCTGATGACCGGCCGGCCGCCTTTTGACGCGAAGTCACCGGTGGACTTGTGGCACAAGGTGCTGGAAACCGAGCCCCCGCCACTGTTGGCCATCAACCAGAGGGGAGATGCGCAGCTGGCCCGGGTGGCCCATCGCCTCATCCGGAAGGAACCGGACGACCGGTTCCAGACGGCGGAGGAAGTGTACGAGGCACTCTCCGAGTGAGCACGACAGGGACGACGCACACGCTGGTGGTGGAGGCAGGCAAGGCGGGGCAGCGAGTGGACCTCTTCATCGGAGAGGCGCTGGGGCTGTCGAGGGCGAAGCTGAAGAAGCTCTTCGAGTCGGGCGCGGTGAAGGTGGACGGCCGTGCGGCGAAGAAGGGCCTGCTGGTGGCGGTGGGGCAGCGGATCACCGTGGTGGTACCGGAGGAGCGGCGCGAGGTGGTGCCGGAGCCGGAGGCGCCGCTGGGGTTGCTGCACACGGACGAGTCGCTGGTGTTCGTGGACAAGCCCGCGGGCAAGCCCTCGCACCCGCTACAGCCGGGGGAGACGGGCACGGTGGCCAACGCGCTGATCGCGCGCTACCCGGAGTGCGCGGAGGCGTCGGAGGACGAGCGCGAGGGAGGGCTGTGTCACCGGCTGGACATCGAGACGTCCGGGGTGATGGTGGCGGCGCGCACGCGCGAGGCGTGGACCGCGGTGCGCGAGGCGTTCGGCGGGCGCGAGGTGGACAAGCGCTACTGGGCGTTGGTGACGGGGCCGCTGGCGGACGAGGGTGAAATCGACCTGCCGTTGCGCCACCACCCGAGACATCCGGATCGGGTGGAACCCGCGCTGGACGGAGGAGAGGGAGCGAGGGATGCGCACTCGGAGTTCCGGGTGCTGGAGCGCGCGGGGGAGTACAGCCTGGTGGAGGTACGAATCTCCACGGGGGTGCTGCACCAGGTACGAGCCCACCTGGCGGCGGTGGGAGCGCCCATCGTGGGAGACACGCTGTACGGAGGGCGGGAGGAAGCCGGCCTGAGCCGCTTCTTCCTGCACGCGAAGGCACTGGGGCTGACGCATCCGGTGACGAAGCAGCGGTTGCGAGTGGAAAGCCCGCTGCCCCAGGAGCTCCGGGATGTCCTCGAGCACCACGCCCTCCCTCTCCCTTCGGGAGAGGGCCGGGGTGAGGGTACGCGGGCCCCGGGATGAACCCCGAGGGCCCTACTCGCCCATGACCTTGATGACCACGCGCTTGCGCCGTTGACCATCGAACTCGGCGTAGAACAGCTGCTGCCAGGGACCGAGGTCGAGCTTCCCGGCGGTGACGGGGAGGATGACCTGGTGGTGGACGAGGAGGGACTTGAGGTGGGCGTCCCCATTGTCCTCGCCGGTGCGGTGGTGGCGGTAGTCGGGCCCGTGGGGAGCGAGGTGCTGCAACCACTCCCAGATGTCCTCGTGGAGACCGGACTCGTCATCATTGACGAAGACACCGGCGGTGATGTGCATGGCGGAGACGAGCACCATGCCTTCCTGGATGCCACTCTTGCGGACGAGCTCGGCGACGGTGTCGGTGATGCGGACGAGCTCACGGCGTTCGCGGGTGTGGAAGGAGAGGTATTCGGTGAGGGTCTTCATGAGGAGTGAGCGTCAGAGGGGTCCACTACAGTGAGTCCAGCGATGCGAGCCATCATCCACGTGGACATGGACGCCTTCTATGCGTCGGTGGAGCAGCGGGACAACCCGGAGCTGCGGGGCAAGCCGTTGATTGTCGGCGGGGACGCACGGCGCGGGGTGGTGGTGGCGGCATCGTACGAGGTGCGCAAGTACGGGGTGCGCAGCGCGATGCCGATGGCGCGGGCGATGAAGATGGCACCGGGCGCGCTGGTGGTGAAGCCGCGATTCAGCGCGTACAGCGAGGCGAGCGAGCAGGTGTTCTCCATCTTCGAGCGGTACACGCCGCTGGTGGAGCCGCTGTCGCTGGACGAGGCGTTCCTGGACGTGACGGCGTCGGTGGGGCTGTTCGGAGCGCCGGCGGACATGGCGAGACGGATCCGCAAGGAGATCACGGCGGAGACGGGGCTGCCCTCATCGGCGGGGATCGCCTCGGTGAAGTTCGTGGCGAAGATCGCCTCGGACGTGGCGAAGCCGAACGGCCAGCGGGAGGTACGGGCGGAGGAGACGGTGGCGTTCCTGGCGGGGCTACCCGTGGGGAGGCTGTGGGGAGTGGGGCCGAAGACGGAGGAGGCGCTGAAGCGCGAGGGGTTGGAGACGATCGGCGACGTGGCGAAGAGGGACGTGGCGTGGATGGAGGCGCGGTGGGGCCCGAGCGGACGTCACCTCTGGGAACTGGCACACGGGATCGATCCGCGGGAGGTGGTACCGGACCGCGAGGCGAAGAGCGTGGGAGCGGAGGACACGTTCGACGAGGATCTGACGGGGATGGAGGAGCTGAGCCCGCACATCCACTCGCAGGCGCTGCGAGTGGGCCGCCGGCTGAGGCGGGCGGGCGTGAAGGGACGGGTGGTGCAGCTCAAGCTGAAGTTCGCGGACTTCACGCTCATCACACGGCGAATCACCCTGCCGTCACCAACGGATGACGGACAAACGCTCTACCGGGTGGCGAGGGAGCTGCTGGAGAAGGCGCACGAGGACAAACCGGTGCGACTGACCGGGGTGTCCATGCAGGAGCTGGGAACGGGAGAAGAGCCGCGACAACTGGGACTCTTCACGGAGCCGGAGAAGCCGAAACGAAGCGACAAGCTGAACGCGGCGCTGGACAAGATCGCGGAGCGCTTCGGGACAAAAGCGGTGACGACGGCGGACATCGCGGGGAACGACGAAGCGGAACCGGATCCAGAACGACCCCGCAGACCCAAGCGACCCAACTAAACCCTCTCCCACCGGGAGAGGGGACGGGGGTGAGGGTAAGCGGGTCCCAGGTTGAACCCGTGAATGCCCCCTCTCCCCCTGGGAGAGGGCTGGGGTGAGGGTCAGCCCTCGTCGGACTCGGAATCCGAGTCGGACCCGGCGTCGAAATCGCCGCCAGAATCCTCACCGGACTCATCCCCCAGCTCGGACTCATCGCCGGCCTCACCAGCGTCATCGGAGTCACCCGAGTCCCCAGCGGCCCCACCTGAGGAGGCCTCGGCCGAGCCCGAGGCAGAAGCGGAGGCAGCCGCCCCCTCCCCTGCCGTCACCTTGCGGCCACCGCGGCGCCGCCTCCGCCGCCGCTTGCGCGGAGCCTCACCGCCCTCGGAGGAACCCTCGGAGGACTTGAGGGGAGGCAACTCACCGCGCTTCCACGCCTCGAGCGCGTCGCGGTGCTGGCCGGTGGCCTGGACGGAGATTTCGAAGACGATGAGCGCGTCATTGAACAGCGGATGACGGCGGAAGGCGCCGGTGCGGCGGCGGCGCTCGCCGGAGAGGGTCCGCTGGGCGATGAGGAGGAGCCGGCAGCGCTCGGCGATGCGGCGAGGCAGACGGGCGGTCTGGACGAACTCGGCGAGGAGGTCCTCGATGGACTGGGCGACGGAGGGGCGGCCGGCGGGGTCCTGGCTCTCGACGATGGGCGAGGTCTGGGCGATGGGAACCAGGAGGGCGGCGAGCAGGATGGCGTCATCCAGCGGCTCGCCGGAGGAGACACGCCGGTCGAGCGCCTCGACGTAGGCGTAGAAGGTGTCCCGGCCGCGGCGGCCATACTGCTTGAAGTAGGCGGCCACGGGCGGGAGCAGGACCTTCAGCGCGTCCAGGGCGGCGAGCAGCCTCAGGCAGGGGGCGGCCACGCCACCGCGGATGAGACGGAAGGTCTCCTCGAGGAGGCGGGCGGGGGCGCAGCGGGGCAGGTCCTCGACGGCGCCTTCCATGGCGGCGTAGGTGCGCGACTCGATGTCCAGGCCCAGCTTGGCGGAGAAGCGCACGGCGCGGAGGATGCGGACGGGATCCTCGCGCATGCGGATCTCCGGGTCGCCGATGGTGCGGATGTAGCGCTCGTCGAGGTCGCGCCGGCCCCGCACGTAATCAATCACCCGGCCCTCGGCGACGTCGTAGAAGAGGCCGTTCATGGTGAAGTCCCGGCGCCGGGCGTCCTGCTCCGCGGTGCCGAAGACGTTGTCGTGGGTGATGAGGAGATCCTGGGACTCCTCGGTCTCGGAGCCCTCCTCCTCGCCGTTCTCGGAGCCGTTCTCGGGAGAGGAGGCGTCGAGCTCGGTGGGGTTGGCGCGGAAGGTGGAGACCTCGATGATCTTCCCGCCCTTGAAGTAGATGTGAGCGAGGCGGAAGCGCCGGCCGATGAGGCGGCAGTTGCGGAAGATGGCGCGCACCTCGCCGGGGTGGGCGCTGGTGGCGATGTCGAAGTCCTTGGGCGTACGGTCCAGGAGCAGGTCTCTGACACATCCCCCCACGAGGTAGGCCTGATGGCCGTGGGAGTGGAGGCGATGGATGACCTTGAGGGCATCGGGATCGAGCTTGTCGGGGTCGATCTCGGGGGGTTCGCCGGAGGGGGTGGAGTGGGAGAAGAGCTCGGAGTTGGACTCGGAGAGGGTGTCCTGGGGAAGCGTCTCCATCAGGGCGGACATGGGGGATTGGGTCTCCTCCGCGGGCTCGGGGACCGGCAACATCTCGAGGGAGTCCAGGGACTCGGCCTCGGAGACAGCAGCCTCGCGCGCGTCATCGGGCGCAGGCTGGAGCGTGGGTCCGCCGACAGGCGGTGTGTCAGTGGAGTCTCGCGTCATCTCGCGGTTGACGCCCCGTGGGGGGCGAATCTAAGGGGCACGACCTATAGCGCATCCTCCCGGGAGGGAGTAGCACATGAAGACATTGTTGACGGGGGGAACAGGGCTGGTGGGGGCGAACCTGGCCCACCAGCTGTGTGGGCAGGGGGAGCGCCCCCGTCTGCTCGTCCGGGAGCGCAGCGACCGGAGGGGTCTGCGCGGGCTGAGCTACGATGAGGTGCTCGGCGACGTGCTGGACACGGAGTCGTTGCGGGGGGCGATGAAGGGGGTGGAGCGGGTCTACCACGTGGCGGGTATCGTCCGGTTCGATCCCTTTACTCGGGAGGACGTCTCCCGCATCAACGCCCAGGGGACTCGAAACGTTCTGGATGCGGCACGGGCGGCGGGTGTACGGCGGGTCGTGGTGGTGTCGAGCGTGGCGGCGGTGGGCCATGGGACGCTGGCCGAGCCGGCGACCGAGGAGACCCTCTACAACTACGAGGGGGACAACCCGTATCACGAGTCCAAGCGGGAGGCCGAGCGCCTGGCGCTGGAGGCCTCGGGGCCGACGCTGGAGGTGCTGGCGGGCAATCCGGGTTTCGTCATCGGCCCGTATGACGTGAGGCCGTCCACGGGGGAGCTGCTGCGGGTGGTGGCGAAGGGAATCATCCGGGTGTACCCGAGCGGCGGCATCAACGTGGTGAACGCGCAGGACGTGGCGAGGGGGCTGCAACTCGTCATGGAGAAGGGCCGTCCCGGGGAGCGCTACATCCTGGGTGGGGAGAACCTGACCTTCCGAGAATTCCTGACCCTCTGCGCGGAAGAAGCGGGGGTGCCACCGCCGACGGTGCCCCTACCGGACGCGGTGGTGAAGGCAGCGGGACGGTTCGGAGACGTGGTGGGAAGGCTCTCCCCGGACCTCTTCCAGCACGTGAACACGGCATTCCTGCAAGCGTTGCCATTGCCGGCGTACCACTCCTCGGGGAAGGCGATGAGGGAGCTGGGCTACCACCCGAGACCGGTGAGGCTCGGTATCCGGGAGGCGCTGCGCTGGTTCCAGGAAGAAGGAATGCTCCCGAGAGACCAACCGCTGACGCCCCGAGGAGTCATAGGTTGAATCAATCCCCTCTCCCTCTGGGAGAGGGCCAGGGTGAGGGTATCCGCCGCCCTGTTCGCAAACCGTGAAGAAAACCGAGACCCATGTCCTTCATCATCGCGATTGGCTCGACGAACCCGGCCAAGACGACGGCCGCCCAGACCATCTGTGAGCGGGCCTTTCCAGGCTGCACGGTGGTCCCGATCGACGTCCCCAGCGGAGTGCCGGAACAACCCATCGGCCCGGACCAGACCTCGACGGGAGCGCGCAACCGGGCACGAGCCGCACTCGAGGCCGTGGAGGGGGCACGGATGGGGATGGGGCTGGAAGGGGGAGTGGATCCGGACGGGAGCCTCATCAACTGCGTGGCCGTGGTGGAGGCCGGAGGCCGGGAGAACCTCACCTGGGGCGTGCGCTTTCCCCTGCCCCCGGTCGCGGTCGCCCGGGTGCTGAAGGGAGAGGAACTGGGGCCGGTGATGGACCAGGTGTCGGGCCGCAACGAGAGCAAGAAGAAGCTGGGGGCGGTGGGAATCCTGACCAACGGGCTCTTCACGCGGGCCGAGATGTGGCAGGGCCCGCTGGCGTGCGCGCTGATGCCCTTCCTGCATCCAGAGCTCTACGGGGCACCCGCGACAGACGAAGCCTCCGGGACCTGAAACCGCCCTACCCGGCCAGCCGGTGCTGGATGCGGATGAGCCGGATCCCCTGCGGGGTGCGCATGAGGGTGTCCCACCAATGGGCCCCGTCGTACCAGTAGCGGATCTGCACGCCGAGCACCCGCGCCTCGCGGAGCGCGGCCAGGGCCTCGTCGAGCGGAACGGACTTCTCGGAGGCCATGGCGAGGGCGCCGCCCTTGAGCAGCACCTCGCTCACCACGGTGCAGCGCTGGATGTCACGGAAGAGCTGCTCCAGGGTCTCCGCGTCGAGGATCGCGTCCTGCAACTGGGGAAGAGACGGGTCCTCGGGGGGGGCGTTCGCGAGGCGGAGACCTGCTGTCATGAAGAGGAGACCTGCTGTCGGGAGGGAAGGAACTCGAAGGCGTTGAGCGGAGCCGGGCACACCTGGACGCAGAGACCACAGCCGTTGCACCGCTCTTCCACGACGCGAGGGCGGCCCAGCTCGACGGCGAGGGCGCCCTCGACGGGACAGCGCTCGGAGCAGGTGCTGCAGAACGAGCCCTGCCAGGCGAGGCAGAGCTGGGGCCGGACGCGCACGGTCATCCCCGCGACGGGAGCAACGGGAGGAGGCGCGAGCGGAGCCATCCCGATGCGGCTGACACCGTCCTGGGGAATGGCGAGCCCCTCGCGGAGGGAGAAGACCGGGAGGCTCGTCCCGGTCGCCTCACCCGACCGCGCACGAGAGGAATAGAACGCCTCGAGCGAGAAGCCCGCCCCCGGCGCGGGCTCGGACACGGCGGGCGAAGGAGCACGAACAGGCGCGGGAGAAGACACGGGCTCCTCCTTCCTCCGGAGGAACCCGAGGAGCGCACGGCGGCTGATTCCAGCCTGGGAGCTCAAGGCCTCGCCTCCATCGCCACGCCACCGGGAGGCGGTCCGGACTCCCCTGCCCCCGAGGCCTCCGGGATGCGCTGGTCGAGCACCGCGGAAGACCCATGGCACTGCTGGCAGTTCTGCCGCTCCGGGTGCGAGGTCCGCAGCCCGGGGAGGCCCTTGGGCCCGTGGCAGCTCGTGCAGTCGGTCCGCATGAGCGTGGGGTGAGGCAGGGTCGGAGGAGCCCCCTGCCAGGCCCGAGCGCCATTCCCAGTCGAAGCCAATCCGACGAAACGGTTCCCCGGGACGTCCTTGTACTGGGCCAGCGGGCGGGGCGACTCCCCCACCACGTGGCACTGCGTGCAGCTCTGGTAAGGCGGGTGGCTGATCTTCGGAGCCACGCGGTTGCCCAGCTTCATGCCCTCGCCATGGCAGGCCAGACAACCGGGGACCTCACGCTGGTCGATCTCATGAGGAATCGTGGGCGGCGCGCCGTCGTAGGCGCGGTGGGCCTTCCGCTGGGTCAGGGCCTCGGCGCGCAGCGCGGGGGTGGCCACGGGCAGGGGCTTCACCGGGAAGTCCGCCTCCGCCAGCGAGGCGATGGCGCCCTCGTACATGCGCGCGTTGTCACCGCGCCGCTGCTCGCGAAGCTCGCTGTAGCCCGGAGCGCGCTCGGCGCGTTGCGCATGCGGGTCGGAGGCGGCCGGACGCTCGGGCATCTCCGGGGCGCGGAGACCCGCGAAGTACCCGGTGGCCGCGAGCGCCACCGCCACGGCGGCCCCCACCTGGAGCCAGCGGGCCCCGAGCCCACTCGACTGTTCGCCCCCGGCGCTCATCCCTGTTTCTCCGCGACCTGCTCACGCCGTCGCACACGAGCCGCGCACTTCTTGTAGTCGGGCTGTTTGGAGAACGGATCATGCGCGTCGAGCGTGAGCTCGTTGATGAGCAGCCGCTCGTCGAAGAACGGGACGAAGAGCGAGCCCTCGACGGGCTCTCCGCGGCCGCCGACCCACACGGGCAGGTCGAGCTTCCCGCGGCGGGTCTCCACCGTCACCAGGTCCCCGTTGTCCACACCGAGCTTCCGGGCATCGGCGCGGTTCATCTCCACGTAGGCCTGGGGCATGGCGCGCCGGAGCTGCGGGATGCGCATGGTCACCGAGCCCGTGTGCCAGTGCTCGATGACGCGGCCGGTGCACAGCCAGAAGGGGTACTCGGCGTCAGGGGACTCGGGAGGAGACTCGTAGGGCTGGAACCAGATCTGCGCGCGATCGTCGTGCGAGGTCGAGTGGTAGAACTGGATGTCCCGGCCCTTCTTCACATACGGATCATCGAAGCCGGAGAAGCGGAACCGCGTCTCGCGCCAGCTGCCGTCCGGCTGCTGCACCACGGGCCAGCGCAGGCCGCGCGCCTTCACGTACTCCTGATAGGGCGCCAGGTCCTTGTGCTTGATGCGAGTCGTCTTCCGGTACTCCTCGAAGAGGTGCTCGTCGACGTTGACGTCGTAGTAGTGCGCCCACTCCCAGATGGGCACCGACTTGCCATCCTTCCCCTTCACCTCGAAGAGGAAGCGGCCGTCCTTGTCCTTCATTCCGGCGAAGCCGAGCTCGAGCAGCCGGTGGGCCACGGAGATGAGCTGCCAGGCGTCATCGCGGGCCTGCCCGGGGGGCGGAACCAGCTTGAACCACTGCTGGGTGCGGCGCTCGGAGTTGCCGACCATGCCGTTCTTCTCCACCCACATGGCGGAGGGCAGCACGAGGTCGGCGACGCGCGTGGTGGCGGTCGGGTAGACGTCCGAGACGATGAGGAACTTGTCCGCGAGCTTCCGGCTGGGGTCCACCAGCTTGTGCGTATTGGGGAGGCTCTGCGCGGGGTTGGTGACCTGGACCCAGAGGGTGTGGACATCGCCCCCCTGGTCGGTGGGCGTGGAGAAGCGATTCCACATCTCCACGGTGTGGTAGCCAATCTTGTCGGAGACGCGGCCAGCGGGGACGTTCCAGATCTCCTCCATCTGGGCGCGGTGCTCGGCCTTGGCCACCACGCGGCCGCCGGGGAGCGCGTGGGAGAGCGTGCCCACCTCGCGCACGGTGCCACACGCGGAGGGCTGGCCGGTGAGACTGGTGGGCGCGTCCCCCGGCTTGCCGAAGTGCCCGCTGAGCAGGTGGAGCCCGTGGAGCAGGCTGTTCATGGCCGTGCCCCGGGTGTGCTGGTTGGGCCCCATGCACCACATGCTGGTGATGCGGATGTCCCTCCGGCCGAACAGCTCGGCCAGCATCCGCAGGTCCTTCTGGGACACGCCCGAGAGCTGCTCCACCTTCTCGGGGGTATAGGGCTTCAGCAGCTCGCGGTACTCCTCGAAGGAGATGGCCTTGCCCTCGAGCGTGGGCGGAGTGCTGGAGGCGCGGAAGGCGCAGTTGGCCTCGACGAAGGCCTTGTCGTAGGTGCCATTCTCCACCAGCAGGTGGGCGATGCCGCAGGCGATCGCCAGGTCCGAGTTCGGCTTGAAGCGCAGCGAGTGGTCGGCGAACCCGCTGGTGCGCGTCTTCCGCGTGCCGATATCGATGAGGGTGACCTTCTCGCCGCGCGAGCGCCGGTCGATGACGCGCGAGAAGAGGACGGGGTGCATCTCCGCGGGGTTGTTGCCCCAGGTGATGAGCACGTCGCAGGCGTCGAGGTCGTCATAGCAACCGGCGGGCTCGTCCACACCGTAGGTGGCGAGGAAGCCCGTCACCGCCGAGGCCATGCACAGGCGCGCGTTGGCGTCGATGTTGTGCGTGCCCAGACCGGCCTTGACGAACTTCGAGGCGGCATAACCCTCGGGGATGGTCCACTGGCCGCTGCCGTAGACGGCGAAGCCCTTGGGGTCCTTCAGCACGCGGCGGGCGATGATGTCGATCGCCTCCTCCCAGCTGATGGGCACCTGCTTGTCGCCCTTACGAAGGAGCGGCGTCGTGAGCCTGTCCTGTCCATAGAGGGCGAGCCCCACGTGGTAGCCCTTCACGCACAGCAGGCCCTTGTTCACCGGAGCCTTCTGGTCGCCCGCGATGGCCACCACCTTGCCGTTCTGCACGCCCACCTGGACGTGGCAGCCGGTGCCGCAGAAGCGGCAGGGAGCCTTGTTCCACTGCACGTCACCCCCTTGACGGGCAGTGCTCGGCGGCTCCGCGGCCGCCCTGTCCTGGCCATATGCCAGACGGCTCGCGGCCAGCGTCGCCGCCGTCATGGCCGAACCCTTGAGGAAGTCCCGACGATCCATGGCTCAGCGCTCCTCCTCGGAGAAATCCACCATCACCACGTCCACGAAGCTCACTCCTTCCAACTCCCGCAGGGACTCGGCGAGCTCCTCACCTTCGTAGGGGCTGGCGGTCTCGGTCACCACCGGCAGCCAGCGCCCCTCCACGGGCGGGCCCAGGGTGATGCGCGGGTCGCGAGCGAGCGCTGAGAGCGCGAGCGCCCTCGAGTCGGGCGACGCATCGAGGGTGAGCACCAGGCTACTGATGGGCATACAGGCTCCGTCCATGGGGGCGCGGTCCCCAGGAGCAAGAGGCGGACCACCCTGGCGTGCCCCTCATCCCCCGGGTGCGCGCGCAAAGCCTGCGCGTAAAGTTGTTTGAGCAATGCAGGTTTTTCGCGGGCAAGCGAGGGCACCTCCCGAGTTTCCATCGGACACACAGGGGCGGGGCGTGCTGGCACGGACGCTGCTTTGCGCAGGTCCCCGTGGAGAACCACCTCTACAGAATGATGCGCCCGGCGCTCGTCGCCGCGATGCTCGCCCTTGGCGGCTGCGGGAAGGATCAACCCGTGAGCTTCCAACCGCCTCCGGGAGCACCGACGGGCAAGGAAATCCTCCACCAACCGGCGAAGCTCACCTCCGTCGAGAGCGACCAGAAGGACGCGCTGGGCCGGCCGCTTCGCGTGTCGTGCGAGAGCTGCCACTCGCTGCGTGAGACGAAGCCCATGCCCTCGCGGCCCGAGGAGCTGAAGGAGTTCCACCAGGGCCTGCGATTCCGCCATGGAGAGCTCGCCTGCACCTCGTGTCACCAGGCACGGGAGCCGCGCACGCTGCACCTGGCCACGGGCGAGCCACTGCCGATGACGGAGGTGGTGACGCTGTGCGCGCAGTGCCACGGCCCGCAGTACCGCGACTTCAAGGCGGGGGCGCACGGGGGGATGACGGGGTACTGGGATCTGTCGCGGGGAGACCGCATGAGGAACAACTGCGTGAGCTGCCACGACCCGCACACGCCGAAGTACGCGGGGGCGCATCCGGTGATGCCTCCGCGCAACCCGTCCGCCCACGGCGAGCCGGACACGAAAGAGGCGCAAGGGCATGAGTGACATCGTCTCCCGCCGTACCATGATGAAGGGTGCCGGAGCCACGCTGGGGGCCGCGGCCTTCGCGCACGCGATGGCACCGCTCACCGAGTGGTCGAAGGACCTGAGCGTCGATGAGTTCCTGCAGAAGCACTACAAGGAGCTGACGCGTGACGAGCTGGGGCGGGTGCTCCTCCACCTGAAGGAAGAGACGAAGCGGAAGTACGGCCGCGACGTGGACATCCAGGCGCTGCCGCCGCAGGAGGGCGTGTCCTTCGCGTACGCGCTCAACCTGAGCATCTGCATCGGCTGCCGGAAGTGCGCCGAGGCGTGCCACCAGGAGAACAACCACGACCGGCGCACGGGGAACTCCTACATCCGGGTGCTGGAGATGCAGCAGGGCAGCCTGGATCTGGAGCACGGCAACGCGAACTACGACCATCCGGTACCGGCCGAGGGGAAGTACTACCTGCCGGTGCAGTGCCACCAGTGCGACAACGCGCCGTGCGTGAAGGTGTGCCCGGTGCAGGCCACGTGGAAGGAGCAGGACGGCATCGTGGTGGTGGACTACAACTGGTGCATCGGCTGCCGGTACTGCGAGGCGGCGTGCCCCTACCACGCGCGGCGCTTCAACTGGGCGAAGCCGGAGATCCCGCCCGAGGAGATCAACCCGGACCAGGGGTACCTCTCCAACCGGATCCGCCCGCAGGGGGTGGTGGAGAAATGCACCTTCTGTCTGCACCGCACGCGAGCGGGGCGGCTGCCGGCGTGCCTGGAGGCATGCCCCACGGGGGCGCGGGTGTTCGGCAACCTGTTGGATCCGAAGAGCCCCATCCGCTGGGTGCTCGAGAACAAGCGCGTCTTCGTGCTCAAAGAGGAGCTCGGGACGCGGCCACGCTTCTTCTACTTCTTCGACAAGTGAGCCATGGCTGCTTCCCGTCACCTGCTCGACTACCCGCGGTTCCTCGGCCGGCTGCTCTGGATGAGCACGGATGGGAGCTGGCGCTTCTACACGTGGATGACGGTGCTCTCGGCGATCGCCCTGGTGGGCGCCAACGCCTATGCGCACCAGCTGGCCGAGGGCATGGCGCTCACGGGGATGAGCGACCACGTGTCCTGGGGCCTGTACATCGCCAACTTCACCTTCGGGGTGGGGCTGGCGGCGGGCGCGGTGATGATGGTCATCCCCGCGTACCTGTACCACGACCATGAGATGCACGACGTCACGCTGATAGGCGAGCTGCTCGCGGTGGCGGCGATCTTCGTGTGCCTGCTGTTCATCGTGGTGGACATGGGGCACCCCGAGCGGGCGTGGCACCTGATGCCAGGGATTGGACGGTTCAACTGGCCCATCTCGATGCTCACCTGGGACGTGGTGGTGCTGAACGGCTACCTGCTCATCAACCTGCACATCTGCGGCTATCTCATCTACATGCGCTTCCTGGGGCGCAAGCCGCGCAAGCAGTGGTACCTGCCGTTCGTCTTCCTCTCCATCTTCTGGGCCATCAGCATCCACAGCGTGACGGCGTTCCTCTACAGCGGGCTGGGGGGAAGGCCGTTCTGGAACTCGGCGCTGCTGGCACCGCGGTTCATCGCGTCGGCGTTCATCACGGGCCCGGCGTTCGTCATCGTGCTGCTACAGGTCATCCGCCGCTTCACGGGGTTGCCCATTGGAGAAGGGCCGCTGCGCACGCTGATGTCGGTGATGCGGGTGACGGTGCTGCTCAACCTGTTCATGCTGGGCTCGGAGCTGTTCACGGCGTTCTACACGGGAGGGACGCACGCCACGGCGGTGCGCTACCTGTTCTTCGGTTCACACGGGCACCACGCGCTGGTGCCGTGGATCTGGACGGCGGTGGCGCTCAACATCGCCTCGGCGGTGGTGGTGCACCTGCCTGCCACGCGGCGTCACGTGTGGCTGCTCAACCTGGCGTGCGCGCTGGCGTTCGCGGGTGTGTGGATCGAAAAGGGAATGGGCCTCATCATCCCCGGCTTCGTCCCGAGCACCCTGCACGAGTTGGTGGAGTACGTGCCCACCATCACCGAGTGGAAGATCACCGCGGGCATCTGGGCCTTCGGGCTGATGGTGCTGACGGTGGCGGTGAAGGTGGCACTGCCAGTGCTGAGCGGCCAGATCGCGGCCTCGCACGCCGAGCACGGCCAGGGCCCGCACGGCACAGAAGGCCCGGAAGCGAAGCAGGCCGCATAGGCTCGTACAACCTCCTTGTCGCGAACTGATGACCACTGGATCCTCTCCCGATCCGGGGTGGCGCCCTCCCCGGGAGGAGCGACAGACTCGCGACATGGGAGAGGCCATGGGGGATGACTCAGGCGGTTCACACGCACTCGGCTCGGAGGAGGAGCTACAGCAGCTGCTGTCCTACGTGACGCCCACGGACACAACGCGTGGCCTCTTCCTCAATGGCGTGCTGGAAGTCGTGCGGCAGCTGGGGGATGAGTCCACGGTGCGGCGCTGCCTGGAGGAGAGTGGCGAGAAACAGTTCCTGGATCTCTTCAGCTACCCGCTCGGCACCCTGCTGCGGATGTCCTACACCGGGGCGAGACTCCTGAGCAGCGACAGCCGGGACTTCAACGAGGTGATGCGGCAGATGGGCTATCTGTCCGCCAGGAACTTCGCCGACTCCACGATGGGCCGGGTCATGCTTCGGCTGGTCGTCGGGCAACCCCGGCGGCTGCTCGACACCCTGCCGATGGCCTACCGGATGAACACGACCGCGGGGGAGTGCACGGTGCGGTGGACGGGGCACACCAACGCCGTCATCCGCTTCACGCGCGACTTCCTGCCCCACGCGTATACGGAGGGCTCGCTGCAGGGCTCGTTCGAGATCGCCAAGGTGCCAGGACTGACGGTGCGTGCACGGCCACTCGCGCGGCTCGACACCGAATTCGAGCTCTCCTGGGCATGAGGCCGGTGGCCCGTCAGGCAACCCCGGCGGACCTCAACGCAGCTCCGGCAGCCGCGCCTTCAACGAGGGCAGCACCACCCGGTCGTCCATCATGCGCTGATCGAACACGAAGCTCTCCGTGGGCTCCACGTGCCACCGGCTGCCGTGCCGCGCGTTGAGCGCACGGACGATCTCGTAATAGGTCCACCGCTCGTTCGCGTCGAGCATGTAGAGCCCCGGCTCCGCCCACGCGAGCGCCAGCAGGGCCCTCACGGTGTCATCGAGGAAGGCACACGCCGGATACCACCGCGTGCTCGCCTCCACCCTGCCCCGCTCGCGCATCTGCGCCTCCAGCGAGGCGAGCATGTTGTTGCCCGAGGGCTGATCGTCGATCTGCCAGCCCAGCCGCACCACGCGCGCCTCGGGGTTCTGCTGGAAGACGCGCTCCTCCGCGCGCCGCTTCTCGTACCCGTAGCCCTCGGGCGCCTCCGGCTCCGAGTCCACCGTGAAGGGCCCGGGTGCATGGTCCGAGAACACCATCGCCGTGCTGGAGAACACGAACCGTACGCCCTGCTGCCGGGTGATCCACGCCAGCTCGCTCGTCCACTCGTAGTTGACGAGCCACGACTCGTTGGGCCGCCCCGTGGGGCGCGAGGCCGTCGCCAGATGGAACAGCGCATCCGGGGCCACCGAGCGCACGAAGCCCTCCATGGCCCAGTAGTCGTCCAGCGGGACGCGGTCGCGCTCCCAACACACCACCTCGACACCGAGACGCCGGAGGTACTCGCACAACCGCGAGCCGACCGTGCCATTGGCGCCCGTGACGATCGCTCTCATCTAATGGGTCTTCCGCGCCTTGTGCGTCCGGGGGAGCGCGTGGTGGATGAGGTCCAGGTAGTCCACCGCCTGCACCGGCGGCGGGGGCGGCGGCGTCCCCAGCGCGGCGAGCCGCTTGGTGAACGCCGAGATGATGTCCGGCACCGGCCGCAGCGCCTGGAGGAGCGCGTTGGGCCCCTCCAGCGCCTGCACCAGCGCCGCGGCCGCCTGCTGCAGCGGCAGACCCCGGCGCAGCAGGTCCTGGAACGAGTTGGACAGCGTGATGATGTTGTGCCCTGCCGTCTGCACCATCTCCACGGCGATCTTGATGACCTGCGGGGCCGTCAGGTGCCCGTCGGCCAGCAGCACCAGCGCGGCCTGGAAGTAGTTGAAGATGGGCACCACGCGAGGGCCGTAGTTGGAGAAGTGCGCCGGCGGCGTCAGCCGATCCAGGTGGATGAAGATGCGCCGCACCGGATCCGACACCGGAATCTTCTTCCACGCGGTGCGCACCCGCTCGGCCTCGTCCGGGTACACTGCGGCCGCCGCGAGGATCTGATTCAGCACCCGCTCGTCCACGCGCCCGGCGATCATGTCCGCGTAGAGCGAGTAGATGAAGGCATCCGCCTCGGCATCATCCCCGAAGAGCACCTCCTCGGCCTCCACGGGCGCGTTGGCGCGGCTCTCCAGGATGGCGGGCAGCTTGTAGCCCACCTGTCCCCGCAGCGCCCGGAAGCGCCCGCGCATCAGGTTGCCCACGTTGTCCTTGAGGACGAACTCGTCCCACACCACCCCGTCCAGCTTGAGCTTCTCCTCCAGCACCGAGCGCATCTGCTTGGGGCTTCCGGAGACGATGCACAGCCGCGAGTCTCCGTTGGCCGCCAGCTCGCGGATGAGCGCGGACGCACCTGGCACGGCCTGCTTCTCGTGGGCCTTCTGGAAGGCCGTGCGCAGCAGATCCCGGAGCGAGTCGAACTCCGTCTGCAGGTACGTCTTGTCCAGGTCCCAGCGGTAGATGCGCCGCGGGGGCCTGGGATCGATGCGGTCCGGCAGGCTCACCGCGCCAGACCCTGCTGGATGGCCTTGCCCAGCTCATGGGACACCGCCTTGGCGGCCACCTTGCCCGCGTTGGCGATGGCCCGGGAGCGCGAGCGTCCGTGGGCCTTGATGAAGATGCGATCGAACCCCAGCACCGGTGCTCCCCCGTATTGCTCCCAGTCGGTGATGTCCTTGATGCGCTGGATGCCACCGGACAGCATCGCCAGACCGGCCCTCCAGCGCAGGCTCTCCTTGTACGCGTACTGAGCCAGCTCCACCACCGTCTCGTGCACTCCCTCCAACATCTTCAGGCACACGTTGCCGACGAAGCCGTCCGTCACCACCACGTCCGCCGTGCCCTTGGGGATGTCCACGCCCTCCACGTTCCCGATGAACTGGAGTCCGGGCAGGCTCGCCAGCCGCGCGTGCGCCTCCACCACCTGGCGCGGCCCCTTGTTGGGCTCGGTGCCATTGGAGAGCAGCGCCACCTTGGGATTCTCGTTGCGCGAGATGATGCGCGCGTACGCCGACCCCATCACCGCGAATGTCACCAGGTCGTCCGCGGTGGCCTCCACCGTGGCTCCCACGTCGAGGATGAGCGAGAACGGATCATCCTTGTCACCGTGGCGCGCGCGCGTCGGGTACACCGACGCCAGCGCCGCGCGCCGCACTCCCGGCAGCAGCTGGAAGTGGCGGGCACACGACAGCACGCACGCCCCCGTGTTGCCGGCCGACACGAGCGCGTCCGCCTCGCCCTCGGCCACCAGCCGCGCCGCCACCGACACGGACGCATCCGGCTTGCGCGCCAGCGCCTCACCAGGCTTCTCGGTCATGGAGATCTGCTCGGAGGCGTGCTGCACGGAGATGCGCTCGCCGTTGTGCTTCGTCTCCGCGAGCGCGTTGTCGATGACGGCCCTGTCCCCCACGAGCAACGTGTGGATGTGCGGTGATTCCAATGAGAGCTGCGCGGCCCCCCTGACTACCTCCGCGGGGCCGTGGTCGCTCCCCATCACGTCGAACGCAATGGTGACGAGCTTGGTGGCCATGAAAGCACCATCTTACAGGTTTGTAGAATGACGAGGGGGCCGGACCCGCTCGGATCCAGCCCCCGGTGGAGGACGGTGCCGGGAGGCTCCCACCGGGTGGTGGGAGCCGCCTGGGCGCGGGCTCAGTTGCTCTCGCTGGCCTGGATCGTCCGGTTCGCGGTGTCGCGCTGGATGCAGCCCTTGGTCATCGTGTACTGGTAGGTGCCCAGCTCGTCGCGCCAGTACTCACCCTCGTACGGCCAGTAGAGCTGATCGTCCGCCACCGCCACGGAGAAGCGGTACTTCTTCACGACGGAGACGTTGCCGCCAGCCTTGAGCTGCTCCTCGAGGAACTCCTTCTCCTTGGAGACGGTCTCGAACTTGATGCGCAGGCCGTTGGCCAGCAGCTGCTTGAGTCCGACCAGCTCCGTCTCCAGCTTGCCCTTGGCCATGATGCCGGCCTTCTCGATGAGGGCGGTGCGCTGGGTCTTCAGGCCCTCGAGCAGCTGCTTGGACAGCTCGGAGTAGCGGAAGGTGTCGCCCTTCTCCCCGAAGATGTCCATCTCCCCTTCCAGCTCGAGGATGGAGTCGTTCGTCTTCTTCAGGTCCTGATCCGTGAGGGCCAGCCGGAGGATGCGCTCGAGGATGACGTCCGTCTGGCTCTTCTCCAGCCCTTCCTTGTTCTTCTTCTGCACGTCGGAGAGCACGCCGTAGTACTCGCTCGCGTTCATCTGCTTCTTGGTGATCAGCTCGAGCTGATCATGCACGGGCAGATAGGTGCGCTCGAAGTCCTGGAGGATGAGGCTGGACTCGCGGTAGCGGCAGTTCTCGTAATAGATGACCGCCTTGAGGATCATCGCCTCGGGGAAGTACTCCTCGCGGAAGAAGGGCGAGGAGAGCGTGATGAGGTTGCCGAGCGCCTGCTCGTACTGGCCCACGCGGTAGTTGGCCCAGCTGGCCTCGAACATGGCCTCCAGCCACTGCGAGGTGCCGCGCTCCACCTTGTTGAAATAGAAGAGCGCGTAGCGGTTCTGCTGCATGCCGTAGTGGGTACGGGCCAGCTGCATGAAGGCCAGCTCGCGCAGCTTCTGGTTGAAGGCGATCTGCTCGGCGTCCAGACCGGCCGTGGAGCGGGTGACGCGGACGATCTCCTTCATCGCGTCGATGGCGCCCACGGTGTTGATGTCCACGCGCTTCTCGGCGGCGTTCTTGGCCTGGTTGCCGAAGCGGAAGAAGGCCAGACCCTCGAGGTACTTGGTCCTCGGGTAGAACGGATCCGTCTTCGGGATGAGCAGCGCCAGCCGCTTCACCTCGCTGAAGCTCTTGTCCGCGTCCTCCTTGCGGCCCACCTGGTCCAGCGCCTTGCCACGCACGAAGTGGTAGCGGGCCAGCAGGTAGTGGAACTCGCTGCGGAAGCGCTCGGGGAACTCCTGGTTCGCGTAGCGGGCGATCTCATCCAGGATGACGGTCTCGTTCTTCGTCTTGCGGCTGATGAAGAAGAGCCACTCGAGGCTGGTGCGGAAGAACTTCGTCTCCGGACCGACGGCGAGGATCTTCGAGAACTCGCCCAGTGACGAGTGGTAGAGCCCCATACGGTAGAGGGACTTGGCCAGCACGTAGCGCGCCTCGAGGTGGAGGCCGGCGAGCTTGGCGTCCTGGAGCATCTCGAAGGAGCTCATCGCCGCCTTCTCGTACTCCTCGTTCTTGAAGAGCGAGATGGCCACGTCCAGGCGCTGGCGATCACCGCTCTTGCCGGACACGTCCACCGCGTCGAAGGACATGGTGGGCGCGGCCTTGGGGGCGCTGGGGGTCTCGGCCGTCAGATCCAACCCCATGGACGGGTTGGACGCGGCCGCGTCTCCGGCCGGGGCGGCCGGGGCAGCTGGAGAGGAAGCCGTCCCCGTGTCGGCGGGGGTGGTGCCCGGAGTGGACGTGTCGCCGGAAGCGCTGGCGTCCGAGCTCGAATCCGAGCCGGAGTCATCGTCCTGGGCCTGGGCGGCCGGGGACTTCTTGCCGCGCGCGGGCTTGCGGGTGGGCTTCTTCTTCTTCTTCTTGGAGGACTGGGAGAGATCCAGACCCTCGAAGCTCTGGGCGGGCGAGGGGGTCGCCCAGGCCAGGGTGAGCCCGAGGGTGGCGAGGCAGAGAGGCCGGAGCAGACGTTTCATGACTCGGGATTGGCAGAGGGGAAGAAGAAGGAGAGACCCAGCTCGAACAGGAGCTGGTTGCGCAACGTGGTGGACGGGTTGCGGGCCTTCTCGACGTAGATGAGGTCGCGGAACTCGGTGCGCAGCGTCATCCAGCGGTTGAGGAAGAAGCGCATGCCCACGCCGACGTTACCGCCAGCGGTGAACTCCGCCGTCTTGGTGGGCCCGATGTACTGCACCGCGGAGGCGCCGGCGATGCCGTACAGGTCGAAGTGGACGAACTGCTCGGCCAGCAGGGAGATCTTCCCGTAGATGGGAGCCCACTGCACGTCGAGCCCGCCCGTCAGGGTGAGCTGCCCGGGCGCGGAGCCATTGAGATCGGCGAAGGCGGGCTTGCGGCAACCCCGGGTGGCAGTGCCACCCTCATCGGAGAAGGTGCAGATCTGCGCGGCTCCCGCCACCGTGGGGATGGCATAGCCGGCGCGCAGGCTGAGCCCCAGCGTCTCCGTGGGGTGGTAGGTCAGCACGCCGCCCAGGATGTACTTGGTGAAGAAGGCATCCTTGACGGACAGGGTGGCCGAGGGGCTGAGCTCGAGGCGGCCCTTCTTGAGGAACAGGTGGCCGGAGACGGGCGAGACACGATCGCGCAGGGGCCCGAGGCGATCCTTGTCCACCTCGGACACGTCACCGGCCTCCTGCTCGGAGGAGCCGGAGGAGGCGGAGGGTGCCGGCTTCGCGGCGGGAGCGGGAGCGGCGGGAGCCGCGGGCGCGGGCGCCGCCTCCTGGGCCAGGGCGGACACGGGCGCCAGACAGAGCGCGAGCAACAGACGACGGGCGGCGGTCTTCATTCGGACTCCCGACCGGTCGACTTCAGCGGGAAGAAGACGGAGATACCGGCGTTGAGGGTCATGATGTTCTGGGTGGCGCCCTTGCTGCTGTTGAGGGGCTGATCCACGTAGGACGTGTTGATGACCGCCACGTTCACCGCGAGGTAGTCACGGGCCACGAAGCGCAGGCCCAGACCGAGGTCCGCGGCGAGGCTGGGGCCACCACGGGCCTTGGACACCTTGGTGTTCACCACGCCCATGCCACCGAGCAGGTAGGCATCGAAGTGGAGGATGGAGTTGAGGAAGGCCACCTTGCCGTAGAGCGGGCTCCACTCCACGTCACCCATGGCCGACCACTGGGGCACCGAGTAGAAGATGCGGCTGCCGAAGGTGCTCTTGGCGATGCGCACATCGTCCTCGGGCAGCACCTGCATCACGGAGACGCGCCCGGCCAGGGCCAGCGTGTCCGCCAGGTAGTACGCCCCACGCACCGCGGCGCCCACCTTCGTGTAGTACGGATCGTTCACCGACAGGGTGATGAAGGGTGCCAGCTCGAAGCGGTTCTTCTTGAGGTACACCTTGCGCTGGACGCTCTTCACACGGTCATCGAGCGTGACGTCGCGCTCGGCCGGAGAGAGGGGTTCGTCGGGGGGCGTCTCCGCGACCGTGGAGGGCAGCGGGGGCGGCTCCTCCGCGGGCGTCTCCGCGTTCGTCTCGGTCTCTTCCTGCGGCTTGTTGGGATCACCGCTCAGATCGAGTCCGAGCCCCGGGTCTTGCTGGTTCTGGGCAAGTGCCGACACTGGCGCGAGGCACAGCGCGAGCAGAATGGCCTGGAGGCGTTTCACTTCCGGAAGCTCCGTGGTTGGGCGTCCGCACACCGATGCGTTCGTATCGGAGGCTGAGGCGCTGTGCATCCTATCTGTCCCGCTCGCAACCCATCAACCGATCAAAGCTCGCCTGCTTCCTCCGTATGCGCGGGAGTGGGTCTCCCGGGCCCTTTTGTGTATCCACTCGGTATTCTTGCAGAGAGGGTACCCGAGGCACTCGCAGAGCGGGCATCCGTGCGACCAAGGTGCAGGTTGGAATGGAGGGGCACTGTGTTACGGTGGGCGCCCACATGCGTTTCATGAGGTGCACGTCGATGTCTGCGCGTCTGGCTCTTCTGATGGCTGCGACCCTGCTGTGTGGCGGGTGCGAGATCAGGTCCGATATCGGGAAGCGGTGTACGCTGGTGCGCAAGGCCACCGCCGAGGAGATGGCGGCAGAGCCCGAGCGCGGCAAGACCCGGCCCATCCAGTATACCGAGCTGAAGCCGGGCCAGGACTTCATCTCCTTCGGCATGACGGAGTGTGAGGATCTCGTCTGCGTGCGGGACACCAGCTACTCGGAGCCCCCCGAGGCCGACGGCCTGGCCCGGGGCTACTGCAGCAAGTCGTGCCAGGTGGACGCCACCCAGAACGACTGCGTGGTCAATGCCTCGGACGCGGAGGCGAGCGTGAAGGATCGCATGGTCTGCCGCGCCCTGCTGCTGGATGAGGAGGCGATGACCGACATGCGCGTGAACGACCCGGTCGCCTACCGCAACACGTTCGGCGACAACAACTCGCCCTACTTCTGCGCCGGCGCCGTCGAGTCCGCGACCAACTGACGCCTTCCGCGCGCGCGGCGTAGAACTTTTTCGCGCGCCGGACGTGGACAGCGGGGCCCTCGCCGCAAGGAGCCCTCTGTCATGAACAAGACGGTCGCCTTCGTCTCCCTGGCCGCCGGACTCGCCCTCACCGCCCTGGTGCTGGGCCTGCCCCATGTGGCACCGCCGCACGGTGCCTCTCCCGTGCCTCCACCCAGGCCGGCGGCCGCCAGCAACGGCTCGTTGATGATGACGAGCCGGCTGTCCCACCCCTACATCACCCCGGGAAGCTCGGACCTCTTCGTCACGGTGGACATCACCGGCGTGGAGGTGCCGGGCGCCAGGCGCACCCCGGTGAACCTGGCGGTGGTCATCGACCGCTCGGGCTCCATGAGCGGCTACAAGCTGCAGCAGGCGAAGCAGGCCGCGCGCCACCTCGTGGGGTTGCTGGGACCCGAGGACCGGCTGGCCATCGTGCACTACGGCTCGGACGTGAAGAGCCTGCCGAGCCTGCCGGCCACGCCCGCCAACCAGGAGCGGATGCTCCAGTTCGTGGAGGGCATCTGGGATGACGGCGGCACCAACATCGGCGCGGGGCTGCACACGGGCCGCTCGCACGTGGCGGCCTCCCGGGGCGACTACACCGTCAACCGCATCATCCTGCTGAGCGACGGCCAGCCCACCGAGGGCATCACCGACGACGCGGGCCTCACCGAGGTGGTGAAGGGCATCCGCGCCGAGGGCATCACCGTGAGCGCCATCGGCGTGGGCACGGACTTCAACGAGGACCTGATGCAGGGCTTCGCCGAGTACGGGGCCGGGGCGTACGGCTTCCTGGAGGACGCGGGGCAGCTGGCCACGCTCTTCCAGAGGGACCTGCGGCAGGCGGCCACCAGCGTGGCGCGCGGCGTGGAGCTGTCCTTCGAGCTGCCCGCTGGGGTGAGGCTGGGCGAGGTGCTGGGCTACCGCGCGCACCAGACGGGGCGCACGGTGCGGGTGCCGCTGCCGGACTTCTCCTCGGGACAGGTGGAGCGCGTGGTGGCGCGGCTCACGGTGGAGGGCACCCGTCCGGGGAGCGCGGTGGACGTGGCGGGGCTGAAGCTGGCGTACAAGGACCTGCTGAAGGACACCGGGGTGGAGAGCGCGGCGAGCCTGTCGGCGATGGTGACGGAGCGGCACGAGGAGGTGCTGGCGCGGCAGGACAAGGACGCCACGGTGTACGCCACGCGCGCGCTGAGCGCGAAGAACCTGAAGCTGGCGGCCGAGGCCCTCCGCGACGGACGCAGGGAGGAGGCCAAGGGCTACGTGATGCAGAACCAGGCGCTCTTCGAGAAGGCGGGCACGGTGGCCAGCCCCTCGGCCGTGGCGGCGGACCTGGCCGAGCAGCAGGCGGTCCTCCAGGACTACGAGCAGGCGTCCGACAGCGAGTCGGTGGGCTCGGCGGTGAAGCGCACGAAGGCCCGGGCCATGAAGAGCTTCGGGAAGATCGGCTCCACCTACTGAAATTCCGCCCGCCCCCGTCAGCTTCCGGTTGACCGGCGGAATCCCCCCACCCTATCTCCGCGTTCTCCGCTCCTCCTGGCCTCACCAGGAGGGCGTACTGGAGGCGAGAGCTTGAGCGCGGAAACACCCTGGGTGGGCGTCATCATGGGCGGCAAGAGTGACCTGGAGCACCTGCGCCCTGGCATCGACGTGCTGAAGGAGCTGGGCATCCCGCACGAGGTGCGGGTGGTGTCGGCCCATCGCACACCGGACTGGATGATGCAGTACGCGGAGACGGCCGAGTCGCGCGGGCTGTCCGTCATCATCGCGGCGGCGGGGGGCGCGGCCCACCTGCCCGGCATGGTGGCCAGCAAGACGCTGCTGCCGGTGCTCGGCGTGCCCATCCCCGCCACGGTGCTCAACGGCTTCGACGCGCTGATGTCCATCGTCCAAATGCCCAAGGGCGTCCCGGTGGGCACCATGGCCATCGGCAAGCCGGGGGCCATCAACGCCGCGCTGTACGCCGCCTCCATCCTGTCCCTCAAATACCCGGAGCTGCGCCCCAGGCTGGGCGCCTGGCGTCAGGCCCGCACCGACGAGGTGCTCCGGGATCGGGAGCTCGCATGAACACGAAGATCGTCCTGCCCGGTGGAACGATCGGCATCCTCGGCGGTGGGCAGCTGGGCCGGATGATGGCCCTGGCCGCGCGCACGCTCGGCTACCAGGTGCAGGCGTTGGATCCCGACCCCGCGTGCTCCGCCCGCTTCGTGGTGGACCAGTGCTACACGGCCGACTTCGGCAGCGCGGAGGAGGCCACCCGGCTCGCGCGCGCGTGCGACGTGGTGACGCTGGAGATCGAGAAGATCCCCCTCACCACCCTGCGCGCCGCCGCACAGCACGCACCGCTGCGGCCCGGCCCCCACGTCCTCGAGGTGGTGCAGAACCGTGGCCGGCAGCGGGCCTGGCTCGCGAAGCACGGCTTCCCCCAGGGACCGTGGAAGCAGGCGGACCAGCAGGAGTCCCTCGCCACGGCGGCGACGGAGCTGGGCGGGCGCTGCTTCGTGAAGTCCTGCGAGGGCGGCTATGACGGCCGGGGCCAGTACCTGGTGAAGGCCGCTTCCGAGGCCCCCGAGGCCTGGCGAGAGTTGGGCCAGAGCCCCGTGGTGGTGGAGGCCGCGCTGGACCTGCAGGCCGAGCTGTCCGTGCTGGTGGCGCGCTCCCCCCGGGGAGAAGTCGCGGTGTACCCGCCGGCCTACAACCACCACGAGGAGCGGATCCTCGACTGGTCCCTGCTGCCGGGACAGGTGCCGCCCCAGGTGGCCACCCAGGCGACGGAGATCGCCCGCGCCATGGCCACGGCGCTCGAGGTCGAGGGCCTGCTGGTGGTGGAGATGTTCCTCCTGAAGGACGGACGGCTGCTGGTGAACGAGCTGGCGCCGCGCCCGCACAACAGCTTCCACGCCACCGAGGTGGCGTGCCTCACCAGCCAGTTCGAACAGGCGGTGCGCGCGGTGTGCAACCTGCCGCTGGGCTCGGTGGAGGTGGTGCGGCACGCGGCCATCGTCAACCTGCTGGGCGACCTGTGGCTGCGCGAGGGCGGGCCGAAGTTCGAGTCCGTGCTGGCCATGCCGGGCGTCCGGCTGCACCTGTATGGCAAGCGCGAGGCGCGCAAGGGCCGGAAGATGGGCCACCTGTCCGCCGTGGGCACCACGCCCGAAGAGGCGCTGGCCCGCATCAAGGCCGCCCGCCAGGCCCTGGGAGCGTGAAGCCATGAAGACGAACGCGGCACGGCTGCTGGACTCGCTCGGCGTCCGCTACGAGCTGCGCGAGTACGACGTGGACCCGGAGGACCTCTCCGCCGAGACGGTGGCCGCCAAGGTCGGAATGCCTCCGGAGCAGGTGTTCAAGACGCTCGTGGCCCGGGGGGACCGGACCGGCGTGCTCCTCGCCGTGGTGCCGGGCAACGGCGAGCTGGATCTCAAGGCGCTGGCGCGGCTGAGCGGGGACCGGAAGGTGGACACGGTGCCGCTCAAGGAGCTCCAGCCGCTCACGGGCTACATCCGCGGCGGCGTCACGGCCATTGGCGGCAAGAAGGAATACCCCGTGTTCGTGGACGAGACGCTCGAGCTGTTCGACGTCATCTCCGTGTCCGCGGGCGTGCGGGGCACGCAGATCCTCCTGACTCCCGCGGACTACCTGCGCGTCACGAAGGGCAAGCTCGGGCCCATCTCCCGCGACAAGGCGTAGCCCACGGCGTCACACCCCTCGGGAGGGGGCTCGTCATGGGCCCCTCCCCTGCCAGTCTCTAGCGGGACTGGCGTCGATGGACGCCCTGCTCACTCAACTTCCAGGCCAGATCCCGGGCGACCTCGAGCTCGAAGGGCTTCTTGAGCCACTGCAGATCGGCCCGGCCCACGCGCTTGACCACTTCCTCCCGGGAGATGTCCGAGAAGGCGCTGCAGATGGCCACCTCCAACTGGGGATCCTTCTCCAGCATGCGCAGGATGGTCTCCAGCCCATCCCAGCCGGGCGGCATCCGCATGTCGACGAGGGCGAAGTTGTAGGGACGCCCCTCCGCCAGGGCGCTGACGACCTTCTGGAACCCCTCCATCCCCTGAGAGGCGGTGTCGATGGTGAAGGCCACTTCCGGAGGCGCGGCGGGTGGGGTGGCGCCGAAGAGCTTCTTCTCCAGGTTGTCCAGCGCGGGACGGCGCCATTTCGGCCCCAACACCCTGCGCCAGACATTCAGGATGGTCGGGTCATCATCCACCACCAGAATGCGCCGCTGAACCTGCCCATCCATCCCGAGCCCTCCTTGCGGGGGCTGGCGTATACCCGACCCCTGAGCCCCATCTTGTGACCCAGCCATCCAGAAATGTGAGGGGAACGCCATGGGAACGGAGCCTCTGGGGTGCAGCTCGTCTCCATTCGGTTGTCCCCCCCGACAATCCTACCCGGGTTCGCCAAGGGGTGGAAGACACGGTTTCCAGCCCCATCTACGGGTGCTTGCATACCTGGGGCAGCCCTCTCTGGCTGCTGCCCCAGCGAGGCGGCGTGCGCCCGCCCTCACGTGTACGCAAGGGAGCCAGGGCTGAGTCCGGCGAGGCGCCAGGGCGTGGTCCCGAGCGGAATCCACCTCACGGAATCATCGTGATGCGGCCCAGCGCCGGCGGAGTCACCGGGATGTTGGCGCGCAGGTAGGCATCGAGCGCGTCGACGTCGATCGCGCCCGTGAGGGGATCCTTCCCCTCGGTCAGCACCGTGTAGCCGTCACCGCCAGAGGCCATGAAGTTGTTCACCGTGACGCGGTAGCTCGCCGCCGGATCGATGGTCACGCCATTGAAGATGATGGACTCCGGGTTCACCTTGCTCCCCCGCGGCGCCGAAGCGCTCCAGGTGAAGGAGAAGCCCCTCGACACCTGAAGGATGGAGGTGCCGGACGGCTGGAACTGCTGCTCCAGCAGCGTGTCGATCTGCGCGCCGGTGATCGTCAGCGTCACCAGGTTGTTGGCGAAGGGCTGGACCGAGAAGACCTCACCGAAGGTGATATCCCCGGCGTTGATGTCCGCGCGGACGCCGCCCGGGTTCTGGAAGGCGATGACGGCCCCACCCATCTCCGCGGAGCTCGAGGCCGCGAGCATCGCGTCCGCGACGAGGTTGCCGAGCGTGGACTCGCCCGAAGCTCCCTTCGGGATGGGCCGCACGGGGGCCTTCAGCTCACCCGTGGTGTTGCCGATGATCCTGTCCCGCTGGGGCGCGGCCTTGCTGACGATGTCCTTCACGTACGTGTCCACGGAGGGCTCCGCGGTGTCACGCGTGACGATGACGTTGCGCGCGGTCGTCTCCACCACGTCTTTCGAGACGGGATCCAGCACCAGGTCGATGTCGGTGATGAGGCGCCCATGGCTGTACGCGCTGGTGACGCGCTTGCCGTCGATGACGCAGTTGTACGCCTGATGCGTGTGACCGGAGGCGACCACGTCCACCTCGTCATCGAGCCGCTCGACGATGTCCTTGATGGGCCCGGAGATGCCGTTGCATTCGTCATAACGCCCTGGCTGCGCGCCTCCCTCGTGGATGACCACCACGATGGCCTCCACGCCCTGCTGCTTCAGCTCCGGGACGAGCGCATTGACCGTGTCCGCCTCGTCCTGGAAGGTGAGCCCCGTCACACCGGACGGGCTGACGATGAGCGGAGTCCCCTCCAGCGTCATGCCGATGAAGGCGACCTTCACGCCCTGGAACTCGCGGATGTCGTAGGCCGGGAGGAGCGTCTTCCGGGCGGCCACGTCGGTGAACACGTTGGCCGAGAGGAACTTGAACTTCGCGCCCGCGAAGGACGTGCTCGCCACGCACCCGTCCACCGTGTGGCAGCCGCCATTCTGCATGCGCAGCAGCTCGGTGGCGCCCTCGTCGAACTCGTGGTTGCCCACGGAGTTGATGTTCAGCCCCATCATGTTCATCACTTCGATGGTGGGCTCGTCGTGGAAGATGCCGGAGACCAGCGGCGAGGCGCCGATCAGGTCACCCGCGGAGACGACCACCGTGTTCTCCGGGTTCTCCTCCCGCAGCTTCTGGAGGTGGTGGGCGAGGAAGGCCGCGCCACCCGCGTTCACATCGACGGTGCCACCATCACTGGCGGGCGTCGGAACACGGCCGTTGCTGCCCGTGGGGGCCTCCAGGTTGCCGTGGAAGTCGTTGAAGGCCAGGACCTGGACACGGATCGGCTGGGGCTCGGGAGTCGGCTTGGGATCACAACCAGGATACGCGATGAGCAGCGAGCCGAAGGCGAACGCTCCGAGGAGCTTGACGGCACGGGAGGATCTCCGTGCGTTCGAAGAGGCAGGGTGGGAATGAGTCATGGGCGCGCAGAGGCATACTTGAAAACGGCTCCGCGAGAAACCACCCGGCCCGCCTCATCAGCGTGACGCAGTGCGCTTTGGGTCCACCCAACCGGGGAGCACGGGCTCGAGGATTCCCGTCGCCCCATCCTGCTCCAGCCGGGCCTTCACCTTCGGAGGTGACCCGACCACCACGTCCCGCCCGCGCTCGAACCGCTGGGCCTTCACCAGCGCCAGCGTGGCCCGGTCCAGATGGAGCGCCCGGCGCGGTGACGGGACGAGCAGCACCGAGATGTCCTTCGTCAGCGCCTTCACCGCGTCGGGTCTGAGCGTCCCGTCCGGAAGGAAGAAGCGTGCCTGGACCTCGTCGTTGCTCCGGTAGTCGTCCCCTCCTCCCACCTGTTCGAGCCAATGGGCGTACTCGCCCTGGCCATCGGCGCGCTTCGGCTCCGGGATGCCCTTCAGCCCCCGCTGCTCCCAGTGGTACCAGCCCTCCTGGAAGGCCGAGCGCGGATCGAGCTTGCGCGCGAAGCTGAAGGTGCTGTCCGTGGTCGCGCCCACGCCCCCATGGCAACCGATGCAGGCCGTGGTCTCCTCGACGTTCTGGGGACGCAGCGCGCCATCCGCGTCCTCGATGAAGCCCTGCATCAGCCAGCCGGAGCCCGTGCCCACCCCGCGCTCCGCGTCCGCGAGCACCGTCTTCAGCTTGTCGGGGTGCTTCGTCCTCTCCCGGACCTCCGCCTCGGCCGCCAGCTGGAGGTCGCTGTACGTCAGCCAGCGGGCCTTCCGCATGTAGCGCAGCTCCTTCATCCGCGCGGCCATGCGCACCTGCTCTCCCTCCACGTCGAGGTAGCGCAGGCTGTGCAGGAACTCGGTGCCTCGCGGGTAGAGGCCGGCGGCGGGCCAGCCATCCTTCGCACGGTCCAGCCCGGCCGCCTGGCCCACGTAGCCGAAGGGGCGCTCGGGCTTCGGTGGCCACACGAAGGCCACGCGCCTCGCCGTCCCGAGCACCCCATCTCCGTCGAGATCCGAGCCGAGCTCGCGCTCGTCCGTGGGAGGCAGCGGCACATCCACCCGGCGGATGAACGCCTCCAGGATGGCGAGGTTGAGACGGTAGATGGCCTTGCTCTCGCGCCCGGCCCGGTCGCGCCGGAACGCCTCGGGCAGACGGATGAACACGTCTCCCGCGCTCCCGTTGGTCGGCCAGAACATGCCCGGGAACGGCGCATAGGCGAACGAACGCCAGCCCGTCATGGTCCCGTCCGGTGAATGATCGAACCCCTCGGCGTCTGGCTGGAACCAGCAGTCCGGGGTGTAGCCCTCCCACCTGCCATTCCCGTTCGCGTCCCAGGCAGCGGGCGGATGGGCCAGCGCCGCGGCGAGCCGGAGCCCGCCGCGCTCGTCCACGTAGTTGCTCGACCGCACCCAGGCCAGCAGCTCGGCGTCCGGCATCTCCACGGGTGGCGGCGGCTGGAGCACGTTCGTCCAGCGATTCTCCTCGGCGGAGCGCGCCACCGAGAGGACCGTCTGCACGGTGTCGTCCTCGATGAAGTTGGGCGGGCGCGGCGTCTGGTGGCACGCGAAGCAGCCGTTATGCGTCCGTCCGCCTGGCGTGTCCTGCGTCGCCGCGTAGCACTGCGCGGGCAGGTAGGCCGCCGGATTCGAGAGCTGGGGCCGCACCCGCGCGTTCGCCGGCATGGCCGTCGCGAGCGCCGCCCGCACCTGCTCGATCGGTGCCGACGCGGGTGTCGGACGACGCGACTCCCCCGAACGCAACACCGCGGCCGCCCCGGCCACGAGCAACCCAGCTACCAACACCACGCCTGTCGCCTTCCGGCGGCCCATGTCCTGCTCCCACGAAGCTCAAAGCCGAGGGGCCTTCCCGAGAGTCCTCCCGGGAAGGCCCCTCACGGCTGTCTGGATGATGACTCCGGTAATCAGTTCATCGCCGGGAACGGGCCGATGTAACCGGTGTACGACTGACTCAGGCGCTGCGCCTCGGCCAGGTCCGCCCCCAGCTTCTCGACGTCGGACTCACCGTAGGGGTGCTGCACCTGCGCCTTGATGTACGCGAAGCCATTGATGTCCGGGTAGAAGTAGACGCCCGTCGTCTCCGAGCCGTAGGGGGCGGAGAAGATGCGGGTCAGCTCACGCGTGACGATGTTGTAGGACCAGACCATGTCGTTCTGGTGGCCCTCGACGGTGTCCTCGCCGATGAGCAGCGTGTCATACCCGTTGATGAAGGACAGGTTGTCGGGATTGGCGATGCCGTTCACGCTGCACGTGTTCGCGGTCCCCTTCACGGAGTCACCGCTGCTGTTCACGTACGTGAAGGAGGGATCGTAGAAGGGGCTGTTGCTCGGGTAGGGGTTGGCGGAGCCAGGAGCATTCAGCCACACGCCCTCGACCAGCGGCGAAGCGGATTCGACCACGTAGTCACTGCCGATGTCCGCGTTGCGCGACACCACCATCTCGTAGACCGCGCCGCAGTCGTTGCGGGCGACCTGGACGTGATTCGGCCCGCCGAGATCCCTGTTCGTCGGGTCGCTGATCATCCCGTTGTTCAGCTCGCTGAAGGACACGTAGAGCCGGTGGGCGGCCACGTTGTACGTGATGCCCTCGGTCTTGCGGAACTCGGTGGTGGCGCCGACGTAGGCCGCGTAACGGCGGCTCTCCAGGCGGGAGGCCGCCAGCTCCTGACCGGGCTTCAGCCGCAGGCACTCACGGCCGGTCTCGGTGTTGATGGCACGGAACCCGGATTCCGCGCTCGGGCAGGTGCCATTGGGGGCCTGGTCCTCGGTCTCGAAGATGTCGGAGAACTTGATGCCACCGTCGATCAGCGCCTTCACCTCGGCGTTCGTCGCGCTGGGGCCCAGCGGAATCCAGTAGATGTCCGCCCGGCCCGAGGGCAGGCCCGAAGCGGTGGTCTGGAACCACCGCGCCGCGTAGAGCTGGCCCTCGGACAGGTCCCCCTCCCGCTTCGCCACGAACATGTAGAAGCCGTCATTGGTGCCGTCATCGCTCAGGTAGGCGGTCCTGCGATCCGGCATCACATAGGCCAGCTCGAGCGCACGCCGGCCCGCCGCGTAGTGCTTCTTGACGGTGGTGGTGCCCGAGCCGTCCACCGCGACCTCGACCACGAAGCCATAGCGGTAGGGCGAATAGACGGCCTTGGCCTGCTCGATGGTGGCCGTGGCCGGATCGAGCCCCCAGTAGCGAAGCATCGAGCGATCCGCCGAGGGAAGGCTGCTCACCGTCTTGGCATCTTCAAACTTGCGCGCATCCGACGGGTACTCCTCGCTGCTCAGGTTCGTGTTCCACGGCGACACGCTGCCCGCGCAGGGAATCCAGTAGCCCTCCACGCCGGAGAAGTCGATCGGCCGGGTGCTGGTGGCCGTGAGCTTGCCATTCGCGTCCTGACGCAGCTCGGAGAGGTACATCGACGCGGGCGTGGTCTCGAACTGGGTGAGCTCGAAGATCTTGTTGCCCGTCTGGATGAGCGCCGAGAAGTCGTTGGACGGAGAGATGAAGTCCGAGCCGTCCGTGTTCTTCACCGGCTTGCCGTCCTTCTGGATCATCCGGCCGAAGACGTGCTCGCCCACGGTCTGACCGGAGCGCAGCACGGTCTCGTACTGGATGGAGACCTCCTTGCCGTTCACGTTCGCCTTCGGGCTGGCGTAGACGGCTCGCTTCTCCGCATCCGTGCGCGCGGCGTTCACCGGCGTGAAGCTGAGAGATTTGACATTGCCGGCCGGCCCCTGCGGGCCCGGTGCCCCTGGGGCTCCCGGTGCTCCCGGCTCGCCGTTGTCGCCCTTGGGCCCCGTCTCGCCCGTACACGCGGAGAGCGCGAGCGCGGTCAGGGACGCCAGCACCAGACGCCCCGTCCGGCGCTCCCACCTCGAATAACCCGATTGCATCGTGGCCTCACGATTGGAAGTGATGATGGCGGATGCTACCGGTGCCCGGTGGGCTCCAGGCAAGGTACTCGTGACACAATTGGCACAAACGCTCCCCCCGGGGCGCTCGCTCAGGGCACGACCTGGAGGTGCTCCACCCCTTGGAGCTCCACGGAACCACCGCGCGTGATGCCCACCTTCTGACACCAGCCGCCGGGCACCTCCAGCACGTAGCGCCCCGGCACGCCCACCGAGCGCGGGGAGAGCGTGCGCGGCTCGGCGTTCTCGATGATGCCCACGATGCGCCCCGCCGAGTTGATGAAGAGCATGTCCAGCGGGATGAGCGTGTTCTGCATCCAGAAGCTCTGCACCTCGTCGTGGGGGAACACGAAGAGCATGCCCTTGCCCGCCGCCAGCTCCTTGCGCCACATCAGCCCGCGCGTGCGCGTGTCGGGCGTGGCGGCCACCTCCACGTCCACCCGGTGCACGCCTCCATAGGCGTCCTTGAGCAGCACCCGCGCCCGCGGCAGCGAGGGCCCTACGTAGTCCTCCGCGGTCACGTCCGTCACCTTCCTCGCCTCCGGCGCGGACGGTCTACCCTTGGCCTCGGTGGCCTCGCAAGCCGTAAGCAGCAGCAGCGCGGCACAAGCAGCCCCCGGCCCCCGGCCCATCATCCCAGGTGGAGCTGCTTGTTCAGCAGCTTCTCCGTGAGCTGCGTCCCCAGGCTGTCCGCCATCAGCCGCTCCACCACACCTTCGAACTCGCCGCGCTGGCGCTCGTCGTTGTAGATGAAGCGGATGCCCATGCCGGGCTCCTCGGCGTCGCCCTTGGACCAGACCACCTCGCCGAGCAGCTCGAAGGGCGCCTCGCGCTGGGGCACCGTCAGCTTGAACAGGAAGCGCGTCCCGATGGGCAGCGGCTTCTTCGTCTTGATGAAGGTCCCACCCTTGGAGATGTTCTTCGTGTAATCGGCGAAGAACGAGTTGAGCTTCTTGTAGTCCACCTTCAGCTCGATGGGCGCACGAGCATGTTGGCGGTGTTCAGAGCCTGTCTTCTGTTCGGCCATGCTGTGGGGAGTATAGGAGAAGGCCATGCGGCAAGTCCTCTTCCGTGCCATCGACCTCGTCCGGCGCCCCCCGGTGCTGGTGCTCGCCGGGGCCATCGCGGTCGGCGGCTCGGCCCTCGTCCTGCTTCCCCTCTATGGCGTGCCCGGCTTCGAGCTGGGCCTCACCCTCTCCATCGCCGTCGGCCTGCTCGGGGGTGGGGTAGGCATCGCCGCGGTGCATCAGGAGCGCCGTCTGCTCACCGGGCAGGCGGTCGCCGCGGCCTCCACGGACACCCCGGGGACACGGGTGTGGCGGGCCCTCGCCCCCGCCCTGCTCATCAACCTGGCCATCCTGGTGCCACCCTTCCTCGCCGCCACCCTGTACGCGTCGATTGGAACCCGGTGCGACCCCTTTGCCCTGGTGGGCTTCTACCCCCTGCTCACCCTCCCCTCCGCGGTGCTGGCCTCGGTGGTGGGCGTCTTCTGCGGCTTCGCCACCCGCCGCTGGGGCCGCGCCGTCCTGCTCTACGTGGGGCTCGTCCTCCTCTCGGGGGTGGGCACCGGCTGGCCCATCGTCTTCGGGCCCCAGGTCTACGCCTTCAACCATTTCCTGGGCCACCTGCCCGGCCCCCTCTATGACGAGTCGCTCTCCGTCTCCTCCGCCCTCCTCTGGTTCCGGCTGGAGACGCTGCTGCTCGCCCTCGCCGTCTGGGCGCTCACCGCGCTCTGTCTGGACCTCTCCGAGTCCCGGCTGCACCGCCCGGGCCTCCGCGCCGGTGCCCTCACCGTGCTCGGACTGGCCCTCGTCCCCGTCATCCTCCTCGAGGCGCATGGGACGGACCTGGGCCTGCGCATGACGGATTCGGCCCTCATGGCCCGGCTCGGTGGAGTGCGCGAGACGGAGCACGTCCAGTTCATCTACCCCCGCGGCGAGCCCCGCGAGGAGGTGGACCGGATGGTGAGGGACATCGAGTTCCGCTACGCCCAGCTCTCGCGCTTCCTCGGCGGTGCGCCCGAGGGCCGCATCCGCGTGTGGCTCTACCGCTCGGACGAGGAGAAGCAGGCGCTGGTGGGCGCCGGCCGCACCCAGTTCGCCAAGCCCTGGCGCCTGGAGCTGCACATCAACGGGGGGCACGACTTCCCCCACTCCACCCTCAAGCACGAGCTGGCGCACGTGATGGCGGCTCCCGCGGGCAGCGCGCCCTTCCGCGTCACCACCCGGCTGGGCGTGTGGCCCCTCATGGGCGTCATCGAGGGCCTGGCGGTGGCCGCGGACAACCCCGTCCTGGGAGACCTCACCCTGCACGAGTGGGCCGCGGGCATGCGCCGGCAGAAACTGGCCCCGGACATCCGCAAGCTGGTGGGCCCCGAGGGCTTCTACCAGTCGGCCCCCGCCCGCGCGTACACGCTCGTCGGCTCCTTCCTGCGCCACCTCGCCGACACCTACGGCGCGGAGAAGCTGCGCGCCCTCTACGCCCATGGCGACTTCGAGGGCGCCTATGGCCGCCCGCTGGACGCGCTCGCCACCGAGTGGGAGCAGTACGTCGACGCGCTGCCGCTGGACGAGGCCACGGTGAGCCGCGCCTTCCAGCGCTTCCGCACCGGCAGCCTCTTCTCCCGCGCGTGCGCCCGCGAAGTGGCCCTCCTTCAAGAGGAGGCCCGCGACTTCCTCGCGAGCGATCCGCAGCAGGCGCTCGAGCTGTACCAGCGCGCCGCCCGCCTCCAACCCCAGGAGCCCTCCTTCCTGCTGGGCCAGGCCACCGCGCTGGAGCGGCTGGAGCGCCCGGACGACGCCACCCAGGTCCTGGCCGCGCTCTCCGAGCAGGTGAAGGGCCAGCCTTCCCTGGAGGCCGAGGTGGCCCTGGCCCGGGCGGACGTGGCCTCGCGGCGGGGGAACAAGGAGCAGGCGCGGGCCTTCCTCGACCAGGTCCTCGCGCTCACCCCCGGCCCCGAGGTGACGCGCACCGCCCAGGTGAAGCTGGCCGCGCTCGACTCCGACGTCCGCGCCGGCCCCATCCAGTCCTACTTCCGGGAGAAGAGCGAGGAGCTGCGCCTGCTGCGGCTCGCCAACGGCCTGGAGGCGGCACCGAAGGATCCCTACCTCCACTACCTGCTCGGCCGGCGCCTGCTCCAGGTGGACGCCCCCGCCCTGGCCCTGACGCACCTCTCGCGCGTCCTGGAAGGCGAGCTGCCCGAAGCCATCCGCCGAGAGACACTCCGCCTCCGGGTGCAGGCCGCCTACCTGGCGGGGGACTGCGGGACGGTGAGGCACGAGGTGGGGGCGTTGCCCGACTTCGGCCCCGGCTTCCGCGCCGTGGCCCAGGAATGGGCCGAGCGCTGCGACTTCGAGGACGGCCACTTCGGCGGTCCCCTGGTGCCCCGCGAGTCTTTCCGCTAGACCCGGCACGAGGAATGCAAATCTCCATGCGCGGTTGCCCCTTCACGGAGACTCCACGAACATGAACGCCCGTCTGCTCCCCGCCTGTGCCCTCCTGCTGCTCGTGGCCTGCGCCCCGCGCAACATCCCCGGCACGCAGATCCCCGACACCAATGACACCCGTGCCATTCTCGACGTGATGGAGCGCTACCGCTCCGCCATCGAGGCGCGCGATGCCAAGGCCATCCAACAGCTCGTCTCCCCGTCCTTCCGGGACAACGGCGGTACGGATGATCCCCAGGACGACCTGACGTACGCCAACCTGCCCCAGGCGCTCCCCGCCCTCTTCTCCCAGCTCGAGTCGGCCCGGGTGGACCTCGACATCCGCTCGGTGAACGTGCGCAGCGATGGGGCGGCCACCGTCATCTACTACTGGAACGTCAGCTGGCGCGCGCCCGGGCTCATCGAGAAGTCCCAGCGCGACTCCGAGCTGGAGCAGATGGTCTTCCAGAAGGAAGACGGCCAGTGGCGCATCGTTTCCGGTTTCTGAGCCGGTGACACGGGCGGCGCGCGCTCACACGCCGGCGAGCGCGCGCAGGCCCTCGGGCCCCATGCCCACCAGGGCCCGGGCCCGGGCCAGGTAGGTGCGGAAGTCCTTCGGTGCCAATTTGTCAGGCGGCAGCCCGGACAGGTGGAAGTCGCGGATGCGGCTGGCGGTGTAGCGCACCGAGCCGAAGAGCGCGTGCCCGAAGAGGTGCTCCCGCTCCACGGGCAGCAGCGTGCGCTCCACCTGGTAGCCGCGCAGCAGCGCCCGGCACAGCTCCGGCCGGTAGGCCCCGTTGTCGAAGCACCACGCGTTGAGGGTGATGGCCACGTCCAGCACGTACGCGTCCCGGCACGCCATCTCGAAGTCGAAGAACGCGCTCACCCGGTCCCCCAGCCACTTCACGTTGTCCATGAAGAGGTCCGCGTGGATGACGCCGCGCGGCTCCAGCCCTCCGCGCTCCGACTCGGCCCGCGCCAGGTAGCCCTCCAGCTCGCTGGCGATGGAGGACAGCTCCGCGTCCGGGTTCTGCTTCAGCCCCTCCAGCCAGCCGCTCACCACCTCCGGGCCGTACGGGTTGGTGCGCGAGCCCCCGAAGGACAGGGTGACGCGGTGCAGCTTGCCCAGCTCCATCCCCAGCGACTCCAGGTGCTCGGGGGTGAGCCGCGCGCGCGTGAGCTCCTCGCCCGCCAGCCACGCGAAGACGCACACCCGGCCCCCCTCCAGCTCCAGGAAGGGCGCGCCCTCGCGGGTGGAGACGAGCCGCGGCGCCGGGCAGTGGGACTCGTTGAGCAGCGAGAGCAGATCCGCCTCGAAGCGCAGATCGTCCGCCGAGCGCACCGTGGTGTGCCGCACGAAGTAGCGCCCCGAGGACGTCACCAGCCGGAAGTTGGAGTTGATGGAGCCCTGGGGAATGCCCGTGAACTCGTGCACGGTCCCCAACCCGTAGGCGTCCGAGAGCCGGGCGAAGGCCGCCGCATCCAGAGAGGTGTAGAGCGCCATGATGATGTTCTCCCGCGGCACACTCCGCCGCGCCGGGCCGGCCCCCCGCGTTGACACCCCAGGGCACCGTGCCTATCTACGGACGACCCCATCGTTTCATCCCTAAACAGCTGAAACCATTCCAATTTTCATTTTGGAGGCGCCTCCATGGCCGCGACCGACGGAAACCACGGCGGACAGAGGGACTGGCGGAGGCGGGAGAGTCTCCCGAGCGCCCTCCTTCAGGTGGGAGTGGTGGCGGTGCTGCTGGCGGGCGCGGTGACGTACGTGGTGCACCGGGGCTCGGTGCGGCAGCAGGTGGAGGCGCGGATGAAGGCGGCGCGGACGCTGGCCCAGCGCGACAACCCGGCGGACCTGAGCAAGGCCCTGACGGAGCTGGACGCCCTCTTCCAACTGGACGGGGAGGCGCGGGACGCCCAGGCGCTGGCGGCCGAGGTGAACACCCGGCTGTGGTTGGAGCACCGCCAGCCCGAGGCGGAGGCCCGGGCCCGCGAGCACCTGGCCCGCGCCGAGGCGTTGGACTCGCGCTCGGGTGAGCGTTACGGCGCGCGGGCGATGGTGCTGGTGGCCGAGGGCAAGGCCGCGGAGGCGGAGAAGTACCTGGAGGAATTGAAGACGCAGGGCGCCAAGAGCCCCAAGCTGGCGCTGGCCGAGGCCCAGACGTTGCTGGCGCGCGGGCGGCTGTCGGACGCGAGGCAGGCCTTCTCGCGGGCCAGCGAGACGGCGTGGCGGGAGCCGCGCTACCCGGTGGCCCACGGCGAGGCCCTGCTCGACGAGGGCATGTACGCCCAGGCCGCCGAGGCGCTGAAGAAGGCCACGGCGGCCAACCCGGACCACCTGCGCGCCCGGCTGTCGCTGGCGCTCGCGCGGCTGTACCAGGGCGAGGGACGGGACGAGGCGGCGAAGACGGTGTCCGACATGAAGGCCCGCGAGGCCGAGCTCACCCCGGCGCTGAAGGCCCGCGCGAGCACGGTGCGGGCGGCGCTCGCGCTGGCGGAGGGACGCACGGACGAGGCCCGGAAGGACGCGGAGGAGGCGCTCGCCACGTCACCGGACGAGCACCATGCCCTCTTCATCCGCGCGCGGGCGCTGGCGCTGAACAAGGATCCGGGGGCCCGCGCGGCCTTCCAGGAGGCGGTGGCGAAGCGGCGGACGGCCCCCCTCCTCTATCTGGACGGTGCTCCGGCGCTGCAACAGGCGGGGGATGGCGAGGGCGCGCTGGCGCTGCTGGATGGCTACGAGGCCGTCTTCCGCGACGTCCAGGTGCCGGCCCCCGAGGGCAAGACGGTGGCGGCGCTGGAGCGGGACGACCGGTACTGGCTGGCGCGAGGCCGCGTGCTGGAGGCGCTGGCGCGCGCGGACGACGCGATGGCGGCGTATGACCGGGCCCTGGCGGCCAAGGGCGTGAGCATGGCGCGCGCGCAGTACGCGAAGGCGTCGCTGCTGATGGCGCGCAAGGACTACGACGCCGCCCGGCCGCTGCTGGTGGAGGTGGCACCGGAGAACGGCATGGGCAGCATGCCCGAGGCCTACGAGGCGCTGGGAGACCTGCTCTTCGCCAAGGGCGAGTTCGCCAACGGCTGCCAGAGCTACTTCCTCGGGATGAGCCGCTTCCGGCTCCAGGGCATGCCCCGGGAGACGCTGAAGGAGAAGGTCTCGAACGTGGAGCAGCGCCTGGTGGCCGCGGGCCAGTCCAGCATCGCCAAGGCCTGGAGGACCGAGGCCGAGGCGCTGCTCCAGTAGAGACTCAGAAGAGCTCGGTGGGGCTCAGCGAGCGGTGCTTCGCCTGCACCACCCGCCACTCGCCGTCCTCCTGCTTCTCGAAGGTGCCCTCGATGAGGTAGGCGCTCAGCACGCTGTCCTGGGCGAGCTGCTCGAGCTGCTCGGCCTCCGAGCGGCCGAAGATGATCTTCACCTGCACGTCACCGCGCGTGGGATTCACCTCGGTGACATGCAGGTCGCGCACGAAGACGCGGACCCAGGTGCCCCGCAGCACCTGGCCCAGCAGCACGCCCTTGAGCTGCTGCTTGTTCCACCCCTCGCCCGAGCGGAAGCTGTCGGAGACGCCCTCCATCAGCTCGGCCATGTCCTTGCGCTCGGCGGCGGCCGTCATCTGCACCACCTTGCGCGTGATGGCCTCCTTCACCCCGGGCTCCGCCTGGGGCCACAGGGCCAGCACCGCCCCCGCGGCCAGCAGCGCCAGCACCAGCCCCAGTACGTGCCCTCTCGACAGCGTCATCATCCGCTCCCAGGCCTCAGGCCGGCCCCGCGCCTTCGCTCTCCATCAACAACTCGTCCGCGTCGATGATCTCCGAGGGCCGCAGCGCCTCGCCAATCTGCTTCAGCCGACGATCCGAGAGCTGCTCCAGGTACTTCTTGATGTGCGGGTACGTCTTCACCAGCTCGTGGAAGGAGGCGCGCTCCAGGTAGGCCGTCGCCGTCTTGCGCAGCGACACCACGGTGGCCGTGGCGCGCAGGCCGGTGAGCAGGGAGATCTCCCCAGCCACCTCGCCCTCGCGCAGCACGCCCAGGCGCACGGTGCCGCCGGCCGGATCATCCTTCTGCACCACCAGCTCGCCCGCCAGGACCAGGAAGAGGCCCGAGGAGTGCTCGCCCTCGATGAGCACCTTCTCGCCGGGTTGCAGCGAGCGGAACGCGAAGCGCTGCAGGAGCGCGTCGCGCTCGGACTCGGGCATGGGCTGGAAGAGCGGCGAGGTGGCCGTCAGGTTCCGCTCCATGCGCTTCTGCGCGAAGGTGGCCAGCACCTGCGGCACCGAGGGGAAGTTCTTGGCCACCGCGTTGAGGTGCTCGCGGCGGATCTCGAACACCTCCATGTCGGACACGGCGGTGACGGTGGCCGTCGGCGGAGCGCCGGTGAGCAGCGACAGCTCTCCGAAGATGGAGCCGCCTCCGAGGAAGCCCAGCGTCCGGTCCTCGCCCTCCACCCGCCGCGTCACCTCCGCCTTGCCGGCGACGATGACGATGAGCCCGTCCAGGGTCCCCCCCTCGGTGCTCACCGCCTCCTCGGGCTTGACGGAGCGGTAGCCCATGCGGATGACGAGCTCGATGAAGGCGTCGCGCTCCAGGTCCGCGAAGAGCGGGAGGGGCGGCCGGTCGTTCGGGTTGGCGGCGCCACCCGGGTCCGGCGCGGCGAGCACCTCGATGGCGCGGTCGCTCAGCTCCTCGCCGGACAGGGCCATCAGGTCCGTTTCCACCTTGCCGTCATAGAGCGTCTCCGGGGGCAGCGGCGGGGGCACCGAGGCGCGTTTGGCCACGTTGCGTGCCGCGCGGGCATGCAACCGCACCAGCGTCTCGCGCAGCCGCTTCTCCTGGGGGGCCAGGGCCAGGCCCAGCTTGCAGGCCGCCATCGCGGACAGCAGGTAGTCACGCCGCAGCAGCCCCTCGGCACACGCGTGGTAGACCGTGACGGCCCGCTCGCGCTCTCCCAGCTCCACCAGACACCGCGCGGCCATCATCCGCGAGCGGTGATCCGCGGGAACCCGGCGCACCGCCTCGGCGAACACCGCGAGGGCCCGTTCGAACTGGCGGTCCTCCAGGAGGTCCAGCCCCAGTTCCCGCAAAGATGACTCGTTCATCCCACTCCTCCACGAACCTGTTGGGGGGTGACCCTACCCCATCACGGCTGCTGTTCGAGCGCCTCGAGTTGCGTCTGCGCCCTGGTCTTGAGCTCGGACCCCTCGGCGGCCAGCTGGACGATCAGCCGGAACTTCCGCGCCGAGCCCTCCGGATCCCTGTCCCGCTGGAAGTAGGCCTGCTTGAACAGGTCCTCCAGCTTGCCCTGGATGGAGGCCAACCCCTCCTGGGCCTTGGGGTCGTCCGGGCGCAGGCGCAGGGCCTCGTTGAAGAAGCTGGCGGCGTTGGCCAGGTCGTTGCGCGCGAGCGCGGCCTTGCCCGCGACGACCGACGCGCCGGCGAGCTGGCCGTTGATGGTATCGCCGAAGGGGCCCTTGAGGCCGATCTGCCGGTACAGCTCCGCCGACGAGCGCAGCGGACGCGCCGCGGACTCCAGCGCGTTCTGCTGCACCTTGCGCTGGGCGTCCTGGTAGACACGCGCGAACTGGGGGATGAGCTTCTTGAGCAGCTTCGCCCGCTCGATGATCTCCTTGTCACCGGGGTTGGCGTCGATGACCCGGTCGCACTCGAGCACCGCGCGGGGGAAGTCGCTCGCGTTGAAGCGCGTCTCCACCACGCCGAAGGCGGCGGCGATGAAGGCCTCGCGCTGCTCCTTGGCCCGCCGGGCGGCGGCGGCCCTGGCCGCCTTGTCCCTGGCCAGCGCGTCCGCGGCTTCCTGGGCGAGCAGCTTCTCCAGCTCGGCCAGCTTCCCGAGGTAGAGCGGCTGCTGCTCCATGGGCAGCCGCTGGATGAGCGCCCGGGCCCCTTCCACGTCCCGGGCCTCCAGCGCCGCCTCCACCTGCTGCACCAGGTACTCGAGCTCGCGCGTCTCCAGCTCGGCCTCGAGCGTCTCCCGCATCTCCTCGGTGAGCTGCGCGGTGCCGTGCGGCGTCTGCTCCAGCAGCTCGCGCGCCTCGTCGAACTTGTTCTCGTCCATCAGCGCGCGCACCTGGGCGAAGGCCCGCACGATGGCCAGCTCCGCGCGCGCGATCGGGAGGAAGCCCTCCGCGTCGATGCCCGGGAAGAGGGACTCGGCCTCCTCGGCCAGCTTCACCGCCTCCTCGTAGTTGCCGGCGCGGAAGGCCTTGCGCGCGTCATCCATCAGCGACCGGGCCTGCACCTCCTTGGGATTGGGAGGCGGCGGGGGCGGAGGGCCCCGCTTGAGGAAGAGGACACCGCCGCCGAGGAGCGCGATGAGGAGCACCAGCGCGCCCGCCACCATGAGCCCCATGCGGCGCTTGGGAGCATTGCGGCGCGGAATGTCATGGACGGAGCGGACCTGTGTCTTCTTGTTCTCCTCGCCGTTGCCCTGCGGCTCGCCCCCCTCGGCATTGGCCTCGCCCCCGGCCGGCGCACCCTCGGCGGCCTTCTTCGCGGCCTCCTCCTTCTGGCGGGCCTTGAGCTCGGCGGCCTCCTTCTTCTTGCGCTCCTCCTCCTCCTCGGCGGCGCGCATCCGCTTGATGAGCTCCTGCTGGTCGATGAGACGGATCTTCGTCCGGCCCAGGCCGACGACGTCCTCGTGGACCAGCTTGCGCTCGTCCACGCGCTCGTCGTTCACCTTGGTGCCGTTGCCGCTCCCCAGGTCGCGCATCAGCACGCCGCCCTCGCCGAACACCAGCTCCACGTGGCGGCGCGACACGGACTGGTCGGTGAGCGTGAGGTCGCAATCCTGCCCGCGCCCGATGACCATGCGCACAGTCTTGAAACGCTTGCGCTGGCCGCGATCCGGGCCCTCGATGATTTCCAGCGTCAGGGGCGGACCGGCGCGCGTGGCGTCCGGGTTGTCGTCCTCCTCGTCCAGGGAGGGCAGCGACTCCTCGGCGGTGTTCGGCTCGTCGTAGGAGCGCTCGTCGTCCTCGTAGCTCTCCTCCTCGGCGGCGTACTCCTCCTCCTCGCGGGGAGCGCCGCGGCGGACCGCGCTGGCGGCCTTGATACGGGTGTTCTGCTGATCCGAACCGGACTGCTCGGACGGCTCAGCGGGCTTGCGGGACGGGCGGCGGGAAGGGGCCATGCGGCCCGGCATCTTAGAGCGCCAATCCCACCAGGGAAACGTGCATGGGGTGACAGAAGCGCGTCCAAGCTCCCGGAAGCAGGCGACTTCCCCGAGGGAAGCCCGATGGACCGGGAGTAGGAACGTCCAACATGTAGGATATATCCCACTGATGCGACACCATGCCGCACGGGAGGGGGGCGCCTCCCCTGCTATCGCTGACGGCACTTCCGGAGCTGGAGACCTCCAGCACGTTCCCGAGGTGCACGATGAAGGTCCTGAAGAAGTCCCTCCCCGCGGTCCTGATGCTTCCCATGCTCGCGCTCCTCCAGGCCTGTGGAGGCGAATCCGCCGGGAAGAAGTTCTCCGTGAGGTTCAGCCCCCAGGTGGGCGAGCAGGCGCTGCGCTGCGACGCGAGCTACCCGGGCATCGGGAAGACGGGCACCACGGTGAGGCTCATGGACTTCAAGCTGTTCGTGAGGGACATCACGCTCGTGCGTGCCAATGGGGAGAAGCACGCGCTCGCGTTGGACCAGGACGGGACGTGGCAACACAAGGCCATCGCGATGCTCGACTTCGAGGATCGCACGGGCACCTGTGAGACCGGCACCCCCGCGACGCGCTTCGAGGTGGTGGGCCATGCTCCGGACTTCGAGGACTACACCGGCCTGGAGTTCAAGGTGGGGGTGCCCGAGGAACTGAACCACCTGAACACCACCACGGCGCCCCCCCCGCTCAACAACATGGGCATGTCGTGGGGCTGGACGGGCGGCTACAAGTTCCTGCACCTGGACGTGAGCACGGGCAAGAACCCCGAGTTCTCCTTCCACCTGGGTGCGTCCGGCTGCACGGGCAACACGGCCGAAGGCTACAGCTGCGCCGCCTCCAATCAGGCGACGGTGGCCCTGAGCGGCTTCCATCCCGAGCACAACCAGGTGGTGCTCGACCTAGCGGCCCTCTTCGCCGACACGGACCTCGACCGCGCCATCGATCACAAGACGGACTTCGTCACCGGCTGCATGTCGTCCACGACCGACCCCGAATGTCCGGCGCTCTTCGCGCAGGTGGGGCTGGCGGCGGATGGCACCGCGCAGGCCGTGCCCGCCTCGTTCATCCGCGTCCGGTGAGGTGAGCACATGCCATCCCGACCCCTCTCATCGTGGAGCACCGCGGTGCTGGCGGTGCTGCTCCTGTCCGCCTGTGGAGAAGAGAAGAAGCCCTACGCCTGGCAACTGCCACCGGGCTTCGCCGAGCCCTTCGTCCCCGCGGACAACCCCATGTCCGAGGAGAAGGTGACGCTGGGCCGCTACCTCTTCTACGACAAGCGCCTGTCCGGCAACGGCACCATGTCCTGCGGGAGCTGCCACGAGCAGAAGCAGGCCTTCAGCGATGGCAAGGTGACGCCCACCGGCTCCACGGGTCAGCACGTGGCGCGCAACTCCCCGGGCCTGGCCAACGTGGCCTGGCTCGCCACGTACACCTGGGTCAACCCCGTGCTCGATACGTTGGAAAAGCAGGCGCTGGTGCCGCTCTTCGGCGAGGTGCCCGTGGAGCTGGGCGTGAGCGGACACCTGGACGAGGTGCTCCAACGGTTGCGCGAGGACGCGCGCTACCCCACCCTGTTCCGCGAGGCCTTCCCGGACGACGAGGAGCCCATCCGTCAGGACAACGTGGTGAAGGCGCTCGCGTCCTTCCAGCGCACGTTGATCTCGGGCAACTCGCCCTTTGACCGCTACCTCCAGGGCGACCTGGATGCGCTGTCCGACGCCGCGAAGCGGGGCATGGACCTGTTCTTCTCCGAGCGCGCCGAGTGCTACCACTGTCACAGCGGGCCGGACCTGACGAACTCCTTCCGCTCGAAGGACACGAAGCACGTGCAGTTGGACTTCCAGAACACGGGCCTCTACAACGTGGATGGGCAGGGCGCCTACCCGGGGAACAACACCGGCCTCTTCGAGTTCACCCGCGACCCGCGCGACATGGGGCGCTTCCGCGTGCCGGGCCTGCGCAACGTGGCCCTCACGGCGCCCTACATGCACGACGGCAGCGTGGCCACCCTCGAGGAGGTGTTGGACCTCTACATGGCCGGTGGGCGCGACGTGACGATCGGCCCCTTCGTGGGAGACGGCCGATCGAGCCCGCTGAAGAACCCGCTGGTGCGCCCCTTCGAGCTGAACGCCCAGGAGCGCGCCGACCTCATCGCCTTCCTGGAGAGCCTCACCGACATGGACTTCGTGAACGATCCGAGGTTCAGCGACCCCTTCGGCGGGGAGTGACACGGCCGGGGCTCGGCGGCGGGCCGAGCCCCACCGGTGCGTACGCGCTCATGCGCTCAGAAGGCGTCCTCCGCCTTCGTGAACGAGCAGTTGATGATGCCGCAGGTGGGGTGGTCGTCGGTACAGCCCGTGCCCGGAGGGAGGGTCACCGTCTTCTTGTTCGCCAACGCCCCACCGATGATCCGGCCCAGCTCGGTCTCATCCAGCTCGGACAGGGGCGCTCCGGAGGGGCTCTCGGGGAGGGATGCGCGCTCCTCGGCGGAGAGGCTGGCGCGGAACGAGGGGTCCTTCCAGGCCCGGACGATCATTTCCTTCTTCATGGCGGTGGCTCCGATGTTCAAGGCCCTCCCTGGGTCGGGAGGGGTCCATGAAGTCAGACGGTCCCAATCCGGGATGTGACCCGAAGCCCGGCTGGCATAGAGTCCCCGCCTCCTGACGAGGGGGACGTCCATGGCAACGAAGGCAGCGCGCAAGACCACCACCACCACGACCCGCCGGCCCCGCAGGAAGAAGGCCGAGCCCGCCTCCCGAGGTCTCACTCCCGCGCAGGTGGCGAGTGAGTCCTACATGCCATCTCCCGAGCTCATCCAGGGCATCTCGGAGGATGGCGGCGAGGTGCTGAGCGTCTACAGGGATCCTCTGGGCGGGCACACGGTGGTGTTCGCCGCGCTCCCCATCGACAAGGTGGAGCCCACCCCGTACCAGCGCGACATCTCCGAGCCCCATGTGAAGCGGCTGGCGGGCGCCATGGAGCGGTTGGATCGCTTCCTGGATCCCATCATCGCCATCCGCAAGGAGGGCCGGTACTGGACGCCCAACGGCAACCACCGGCTCCATGCCTCGAAGCTCCTCGGCGGCAAGTCCATCATGGCCCTGGTGCTGCCCGACGAGGATGTGGCGTATCAGATCCTCGCCCTCAACACGGAGAAGGCGCACAACCTGAAGGAGCGCTCGCTCGAGGTCATCCGCATGCACCGGGGCCTCACCGGGGCGCGCGCCGGGCGCGAGTCCGAGTTCGCCCACCTCTTCGAGGAGCCCGCCTTCCTCACACTCGGGGCCGCCTACGAGAAGCGGCCGCGCTTCTCCGGGGGCGCCTACAACCCCTTCATCAAGCGCGTGGAGTCCTTCCTGGAGCTGCCCCTGGCCGACGCCCTCCGGGTGCGCGAGGCCCGCGCCGACAAGCTCCTGGAGCTGGATGACGCCGTGGCCAGCGTGGTCTCCTCCCTCAAGGAGCGCGGCCTGCAGAGCCCCTACCTCAAGAACTTCGTCGTGGCCCGTATCAACTTCCTGCGCTTCAAGAAGGAAGGTACCGCCGAGTTCGACCCCACCGTGTCCCGGATGATCTCCAGCGCCCGGCGGTTCAACCTGGACAAGGTGAACCGCGAGGACCTCGGCCGCATGAGTGGACCCCTGCTGGCCGAGGATGAGGAATAGGGATTGCAAGGCGCCAGCACCATGACCACCCCCCCGACCACCGTCCTGGTCGTCGATGACGATCGGGCCAACCTGGACTCCGTCGCCCGCATCTTCCAACGCGAGGGCCTGGAGACGCTCACCGCCAGCAACGGCACCGAGGCCCTGGAGCTGCTGCGCCGGCCCGAGGTGAGCGTGATGGTGACGGATCTGATGATGCCGGGCATGGACGGGCAGGAGCTGCTCAAGGCCTCGCGCACCATCCGGCCGGACGTGGAGGTGGTGCTGATGACGGCCTACGGCACGGTGGAGACGGCCGTGGCCGCCATGAAGGACGGGGCCTACGACTTCATCACCAAGCCCCTCAAGCGCCACTCGCTGGTGAAGTCGGTGCAAAAGGCGCTGGAGCGGCACGAGCTGGCCGCGGAGAACCGCGTCCTCAAGGCGAAGCTGGCGGAGATGGGCAACGCCGGTGGGCGCGCCATGGTGGGCCAGTCCCCCGCCTTCCGGGCGATGATGGACACCCTGCGTCAGGCGGCGCCCTCCACCGCCACGGTGTTGCTGCTGGGCGAGTCCGGCACCGGCAAGGAGCTGGCCGCCCGCGCCCTGCACGAGCAGTCCAACCGCGCCAGGGGCCCCTTCGTCGCCATCAACTGCGGCGCCCTCCCGGAGAGCATCCTCGAGGCGGAGCTCTTCGGCGTGGAACGCGGCGCCTTCACCGGCGCGGTGGCCCGCCGCGAGGGCCGCTTCGAGCGCGCCAGCGGCGGCACCCTCTTCCTGGACGAGGTGGGCGAGATGCCGCTGTCCGCCCAGGTGAAGCTCCTCCGTGTGCTTCAGGAGGGAGAGTTGGAGCGGCTGGGCGGCACCCAGACGGTCAAGGTGGATGTCCGCATCGTCGCCGCCACCAACAAGGACCTGCAGCGCGAGGTGGCCGAGGGCCGCTTCCGTGAGGATCTCTATTACCGCCTGAACGTGGTGGAGGTGCGCGTCCCGGCGCTCGCCTCGCGCCGGGAGGACATCCCGCTGCTGGCCGATGCCTTCCTCCGCCGCTTCGCCGCCAAGAACGGCAAGGCCCTGCGGGGCTTCTCCCCCGACGCGGTGAGCGTCCTGGAGAACTACGCCTGGCCGGGCAACGTGCGAGAGCTGGAGCACGCCGTGGAGCGGGCGGTGGTGCTCGCCAAGAGCGACGTGTTGGAGGTGGCGGATCTCCCCGAAGCGGTGCGCAAGGGCCCCCTGGGCTCGGCCGGACAACTCGTCATCCCCATCGGCACGCCCATGGAGGAGATCGAGCGCCGGGTGATCCACGAGACCCTGCGGCACACCAAGGGGGACAAGACGCTGGCCGCCCGTCTGCTGGGCATCGCCGCCCGCACCATCTACCGGAAGCTGGAGCGCGAGGCGTCCGGCCCCCCCGGTACCGGGGGTGACGAGGGTCCCGGCTCCAACCCGGCCGAGTGACAGCCCGTCATGCCATCCGCCCAGCCGCTGACATTTTGTCCCACGCCGCCGCGGCCCCGGCTCCTGCTCCGGACGGCCTGGGTTATTCCGGAATGATTTCAAGCACTTGGCTGTAAGGCTCGGGCTGCCCGCTCCCCGCCGTGGATGGCACCCCACTTGCTCAATCCCGAGCAGGCCTTTTCTGGACGCGTGATGGAACTCTTCTTCCGCAAGTATTTCTGGACCGTGAACCTGGTCTTCATCCTGCTCGTCGCCCTGCTGGCGGCGCGCACGGTGAACCTGTTCGTGGAGTCCGCCCTCACCCCGCTGCCGTCAGGCCAGGTGTCGTCGGCACCGCACAAGATGAAGCCCCCGGAGATGTTGGCGTCGCTGGATCTCAAGCGCATGTCCGACCTGACCGGCGTGGCCGTGCCCGAGCCCGAGCCGCTCGTCTCCGAGCCCACCACGCCCGTGGTGGATCCCAACGCCGCTCCGGTGAAGAGCGGCCTGCGGGTGAAGCTGCTGGGCACCCTGGTGGCCAGCGACAAGCTGTGGTCCGTGGCCTCGGTGCAGGACATGAACAACCAGCGCTCCACCACCTACATGGTGGGCGACCGCATCCAGGGCGCCGAGGTGATCGACATCGAGCGCGAGCGCGTCATCATCCTCAACAACGGCCGCAAGGAGTTCATCGACGGCCAGCCCGGTGATGGCGCCGCGCCCGTGGCCTCCTATACCCCGCCCGTCACCACGCCCGTGCAGCCGCCTCCTGGCAACGGCATGGGCAACGGCATCAAGGCCCTCGGCGAGAACGACTACGAGGTGCCTCGCACGGAGATCGACCGCACCCTGGCCAACCTCAACGACGTGGCCATGCAGGCGCGCATCGTGCCGGCCTTCAAGGACGGCCAGGCCCAGGGCTTCAAGCTCTTCTCCATCCGCCCGGACTCCATCTACTCGAAGATCGGCGTCCAGAACGGCGACGTCATCAAGCGCATCAACGGCTTCGAGCTCAACAGCCCGGAGAAGGCCCTCGAGGTCTACACCAAGCTGAAGGAAGCCTCGCGGATCGAGATCGAGCTGGAGCGCAATGGCTCGAGCATCCGCAAGAACTACACCATCCGCTAACACCACCCGCCGTACCCCGCCCCTCCATGAAGACGCTTCCGTCCTGGTTGCTCCTGCTGTGCCTCGGGCTGAGCAGCATGCCCGCGCTGGCGCAGCGCCGCCCTGGCCCGCCTCCCGCCGGAGATACTGGCGATCGGCAGATCGCCCCGCAGAACCCCACCGGCCCCGAGGCCGGCAGCGCCACCGTGCGGCCCACGCCCACCTGCGAGGAGGTGCGCCGCCGCGCCCGCTACGGCATCTACTTCGACAAGGTGGACATCGAGAAGCTGGTGCAGACGGTGTCGGACGCCACCTGCCGCACCTTCATCCTCCCGGAGAACGTGCGCGGGAAGATCTCCATCATCGGCCCGGAGAACGGGCGGGTGGAGGTGGACGCGGACCAGTTCTACGCCGCCTTCCTCGCGGCGCTCGACGCCAACGGCCTGTCCGTCTACCAGCACGGGCGCTTCCTGAAGATCGTCGACAAGCGCGCCGCCAAGCAGAACCCCATCCCCACGCTGGTGGACCCGGACGCGAGCTACACCACCAACGAGCAGATGATCACCAAGCTGTTCCGCATCAAGAACGTGGAGGTGGAGCCCCTCCGCGGCGTGCTGCAGCAGCTGGTGTCCAAGGACGGCGACACCATCCCGTACCCGCCGGACATCATCATCATCAACGACGTGGGCTCCAACGTGCACCGCCTCGAGCGCCTCATCGACCAGCTCGACTCGCGCGCGGCCAGTGACGAGGTGCGCATCATCCCGGTGCAGTACGCCACCGCCCAGGACGTCGCCGCCACGGTGCAGAAGCTCTTCGAGCAGAAGGGTAGCCCTGGCCGCCCCGGCCAGCGCGGCGCCCCCGCGGTGATGCCCGGACAGGCCGCTCCCGGGATGGAGGGCGTGCCTCCTGCCGGAGCCGAGGGCGCCTCCAACGGCCCGGTGACCTTCTCGCAGATCATCCCCGACGAGCGCACCAACAAGCTCATCGTCGTGGCCAGCCCCGCCGCCTTCGAGCGCATCCAGAGCCTGGTGCGCGAGCTGGACATCCCCACCGCCGGCACCGAGCGCATCAACGTCTACGCGCTGGAGAACGCCAACGCGGAGGAGATGGCCAGCACGCTGCAGACGCTGTCGCAGGGCAGCACCAACCGGCCGCGCACCCCCATCCCGGCTCCGCCCACCCCGGGCGGGCCCCGTGGCGGCACCGGCGCCGCCGAGCTCTTCGCCGGTGAGGTGAAGATCTCCGCGGACAAGGGCACCAACTCGCTCGTCATCATCGCCAGCCAGAGCGACTACCGCAGCCTCGTCCGGGTCATCCGGCAGCTGGACAAGCCGCGCCGCCAGGTGTTCGTCGAGGCGGTCATCATGGAGGTCAACCTGGACCGCAGCAACCGCTTCGGGCTCAACCTCCACACCGGCTACTCGTTGAGCACGCCGCTCGGCCAGGGCTCGGGCATCATCGGCACCAAGTACAACACCAGCGGCGCGCCCCCCTCCTTCTCGCTGGCCAGCCTGGCCAGCTTCGGCGGCTTCCTCGCCGGCATCCAGGGCCCCGTCATCCCCCAGCTGAAGGACCTGGGCATCGACATCCCCGCCTTCGGCGTGGTGCTGCAGGCCATGCAGCAGAGCTCGGACGCCAACGTGCTCTCCACCCCGCACATCCTCACCAGCGACAACGAGGAGGCGGAGATCACCGTGGGCCAGAACGTGCCCTTCCAGTCGGGCTTCACGCCCACCTCGCTGGGCAGCAACATCACCGGCGGCGCGGGCGCCGGCGGCGTCTCCCCCTCGCTGCTGGGCGCCCTGGGCGGCCTGGGCAGCCTCTACGCCCCCATCACCCGCCAGAACGTGGAGCTCAAGCTCACCGTCAAGCCGCAGATCAACGAGAGCGACTTCATCCGCATGACCATCACCGAGCAGACCGAGGAGATCGCCTCCACGGACCAGGTGCTCGGTCCCACCACCGCCAAGCGCAGCGCCAAGACGACGGTGGTGGCGAAGGATCAGGAGACGGTGGTCATCGGCGGCATCATGCAGGACCGCACCATCGAGTCCGTCGTCAAGGTGCCCATCCTGGGTGACATCCCCCTGCTCGGCCACCTCTTCCGGGACAACACCACCCGCAAGACGAAGACGAACCTGCTGCTCTTCCTCACGCCCTACATCATCCGCGAGCAGTCGGACTTCCGGCGCATCTTCGAGCGCAAGATGGCCGAGCGGCAGCAGTTCGTGGAGCAGTTCTACGGGCAGGTGGCTGGCTACGACGTGCCGGTGGATTTCACCCGCAAGGCGGGGCCCCTGAGCCGCATGCGCCAGGTGCTGTACAAGGAGCAGAGCAAGGTGGAGAACGGCGGCCCCGGTCTGCCGGGCGAGCGCGTCATCCGGCCCGAGGGCGCCCAGGCGCCCGCCAGCCCCTCGTCCGCCGGCTCGGCGTCCACCCGGGCCGGGGAAGTCCAGTCCCCGCAGGAGGGTTCCGTATCCCCAGTGCCGTCGGAGGAGCCCCCCGTGCAACCTCCGCCTGCGCCTCCCTCGGAGGATCAGGAGCGTCTGCGCATCCAGCCGGATACGGGGAACGAGAGATAGACCATGAGCCTGCTCGCTGACGCCCCGCTCGCCAAGCCCGCCGACACCGCCACCCAGGTCGTCGCCCACGGTCCCGCCTACCTGTGCGGCCGGCCGCTGGGGGAGATCCTCCGCCACACCTGTGGCCTCACGGAGGACAAGCTCCAGGAGGCGCTCCAGTTGCAGGCCGAGAAGGGCGGCCGGCTGGGGGAGATCCTGGTGGGCATCAAGGCCATCGGCGAGGAGGACGTGGCCAAGGCGCTCGGCCTCCAGCTGGATCTGCCCTACCTCGCGCGCATCTTCCTGGAGGAGGTGGACGCGGAGCTCATCAAGCGGGTGCCCATCAACTTCGCCAAGCAGGCGCGCATCCTCCCCCTGTCCATGGACGGGGACGCGGTGGCCCTGGCCGTCGCGGATCCGCTGGACACCACCGTGCTGGACCATGCCCGCATGCTGCTGGGGCAGAACGTCCACCCGCGCATCGCGCTCGCCTCCACCATCGTGGACGCCATCAACAGCGTCTATGACCGTGCCACCAACGAGGCCGAGCAGCTGGTGGACGAGCTGGAGGCGACGGACCTGGACTCGCTCGCCCACGAGTTGGACGAGCCCAAGGACATCCTCGATGCCGAGGGCGACGAGGCCCCCATCATCCGGCTCGTCAACTCCGTGCTCTTCCGCGCCGCCAAGGAGCGCGCCAGCGACATCCACATCGAGCCCATGGAGCGCGAGCTCATGGTGCGCTTCCGCGTGGACGGCGTGCTGCAGGAGATCATCAAGCCGCCCAAGCGCTACCAGAGCGCCATCGTCAGCCGCGTGAAGGTCATGGGGCAGCTGAACATCGCGGAGAAGCGCCTGCCGCAGGACGGCCGCATCCGCATCAAGCTGGCCGGCCGCGACATCGACATCCGTCTGTCCACCATCCCCACCACCTTCGGCGAGCGCATCGTCATGCGCTTGCTGGACAAGAACACCACGCTGCTGGACCTGACCGAGCTGGGCATGGCCGCCCACACGCTCGAGGGCATGGAGCACGTCATCCGCCGTCCGCACGGCATCGTCCTGGTGACGGGCCCCACCGGTAGCGGCAAGACGACCACGCTCTACGGCGCGCTCTCGCGCATCAACACCCCGGACCTCAACATCCTCACCGTCGAGGACCCGGTCGAGTACCAGCTCAAGGGCATCGGCCAGATGGCCATCAGCCCGAAGATCGGCCTCACCTTCGCCCAGGGCCTGCGCTCCTTCCTGCGTCAGGACCCGGACGTCATCATGGTGGGCGAAATCCGCGACAAGGAGACGGCGGAAATCGCCATCCAGGCGTCGCTGACGGGCCACCTGGTGTTCTCCACGGTGCACACCAACGACGCGGCCAGCGCCGTCACCCGTCTGGTGGACATGGGCGTGGAGCCCTTCCTCGTGGCCTCCTCGCTCACGGCCATCCTCGCCCAGCGTCTGGTGCGCCGCGTGTGCCCGGACTGCCGGGTGCAGTACACGCCCACCGACGAGGAGCTCAAGGAGATCACCCTCACCCGCGCGACGCTCAAGGAGCGCTACGGGGTGGAGAAGATCTACAAGGCCACCGGCTGCCCCTCCTGCGGCCAGAATGGCTACCGCGGCCGTACCGGTATCTACGAGCTGCTGCTCGTGGACGAGACGGTGCGCCAGCTGGCCCTCAAGAACGTGGACGCCTCCACCATCAAGAAGGCCGCCATCGCCAACGGCATGAAGACGCTGCTGGACGACGGCGCCCGGAAGATCGCCCTGGGGGAGACCACCATCGCCGAGGTCCTCAGCATCACCCAGGAGGATCTCTAAAGAACACCCGCCCCGGCCCTCCCGGAAGGGAGTGGCGCGGGGTGTGGTTTTACTGCGCGAGCCACCATGCCAGTCTTCGAGTACAAGGCCCTGGATCAGGCCGGAAAATCCATCCGCGGAATGCTTGAGGCGGATTCGCCCAAGACGCTGCGCTCCCAGCTGCGCAAGGACGGCAAGTTCCTGACGGAGGTCATCGGTCAGGCCGAGGGCGGCCGTGCCGGCGTGCGCAAGGGCGCCAACGCGGCCCAGGCCGACCGCGAGGTGAACTTCGGCAAGATGGCGCGCGGCCGCATCACCACGGACGACATCGCCATCACCACCCGCCAGCTCGCCACCCTGCTGGGCGCGGGCGTCACCCTGGTGGAGTCGCTCAGCGCGCTGGTCGACCAGGTGGAGAAGGAGAAGCTCAAGCTCATCCTCTCCGAGGTGAAGAGCCGCGTGAACGAGGGCTCGTCCCTGGCGGACGCGCTCGCGGTGCACCAGAAGGTGTTCGGCTCGCTCTACGTGAACATGATTCGCGCGGGCGAGCACTCGGGCGCGCTCGACACGGTGCTCCTGCGCCTGGCGGACTTCACCGAGAGCCAGTCCAAGCTGCAGCAGAAGATCATCGGCACGATGACCTACCCCGCCATCATGATGCTGGTGGGCGCGGGCATCCTCACCATGCTGATGGTGGTCGTCATCCCGAAGGTCACGAAGATCTTCACCACGATGAAGGCCACCCTGCCCATCACCACCCGCATCCTCATCTGGGGCAGCAACTTCCTGCGGGACTGGTGGTTCATCATCTTCCCGCTCATCGGGCTCATCGCCTTCTCGCTGACGACGTACTTCCGCAGCCCCAAGGGCCGGCCCGTGTGGGACCGCTTCGCCCTCAAGGCGCCCATCTTCGGCAGCCTGCTGCGCCTGCTGGCCATCTCGCGCTTCGCCCGCACGCTCGCCACGCTCCTCAAGAGCGGCGTGCCCCTGCTGACGGCCATGGACATCACCAAGGCGGTCATCACCAACTCGGTGCTCTCCGACGTGGTGGAGAAGGCCCGCGACGCCGTCCGCGAGGGTGAGAGCATCGCCGCGCCCCTCAAGCGCTCGGGCGAGTTCCCCCCGCTCGTCTACCACATGGTCTCCATTGGCGAGCGCTCCGGACAGCTGGAGGACATGCTGTTGTCGGTGGCGGACAGCTACGAGAACCAGGTGAACGTGCGCATCGGCGCCCTCACCTCCATGCTCGAGCCCATCCTCACCGTGTTCATGGGCGTAATCATTGCATTCGTGGCCTTCTCGGTCCTGATGCCGATTCTGCAGGTGAACTCGGCCATCCGGTGACGGAGGCTTCACGATGAACGACACGCTCGACCGGTGGATCCAGCGCGTCACCCTGGCTGCGCTGCTCGCCCTGACGGCGACGCTGCTGACCGTGGGGGTGGCGCTGTACTCCTCCAACTCCGAGGCCGGCACGGCGGCCACCAGCAGCGCGACGCAGCCCTAGGACATTTTGACAGGAACGACTTCCCAACCTCCCGGCGCCTTGCCGAAAAGTCACATGAGGAAAGACATGAGCGACAAGAAGACGAAGCAGCAGCGCCGCCGCGAGCGCGGCATGACCCTCATCGAGATCATGGTGGTGATCACCATCCTGGGTCTCATCATGGCCGCGGTGGGCGTGGCGGTGATTCCGAAGCTGGACGAGGCCAAGCAGGACACGGCCCGGCTGGACATCGGCAACATCCAGCAGGCCCTCAAGCTCTACTACACGAAGAAGGGCAAGTACCCCGACACGGGCACCGGCCTGAAGGCGCTCGTGGACACGAACAACCTGGAGCGCGTCCCCACCGATCCCTGGGGCAACGAGTACGTGTACATGAACGAGGGCGGCAAGCCCGTCATCGTGTCCTACGGTGCCGACGGCACGCAGGGCGGCGAGGGTCCCGACTCGGACATCTCCTCGCGCGACGGCGCGGCCCAGAAGTAGCAAGGAAACGCGAGAGGACCCCATGACGACCTCAGAGCACGCCCCCACGCAGCAGCAGACCGAAGCGACGGCGCGTCCGTCCCACGTGGGGCGGCTCCTCGTCGCCGGGGTCATCCTCGCGGCCACGGCGGGCGCCTTCGGCATCGCCAGCCTCACCTTCGACGAGACGCTCAGTCCGCTGCAGCGTCAGACGCGCGCGGAGATCCGCGGGCTGGAGGGCTACTTCAAGTCCTACCACCGCATCACCGGGCGCTTCCCCTCCCAGGCGGAGAACTTCTATCCGCTCGTCCAGGTGGGCCTGCTCAAGGAGATGCCCGCGGATCCCTGGGGGCGCCCGTACCAGTACCGGATGGATGGTGGGAAGGGCTACGTCCTGTCCTATGGCGCGGACGGCCTGCCCGGCGGCTCCGGGGACGACTCGGACCTCATCAGCGGGGGCGTGCTGAACAACGCCATCCTGGGCACGCCCGAGCAGCAGCAGGAGGCGGCACGAGGAGGCCAGCCATGAACGGGCTCGCCCGGAGCAGGGCGCGGGAGCGCGGCTTCACCCTCATCGAGGTGTCCATCGCGCTGGGCATCGCCGCGGTGCTCTTCGCCGCCGTCACCCTGTCCATCGGCTCCATCACCGGCGCCAAGGCCAAGGCGTCCGCCGCCGAGCTGGCTGGCACCATCCGCTCGCTGTACGACACCGCCGCGCTCACCGGAAAGACGTGCCGGCTCGTCTTCGAGCTGGCGGATCCGAAGGCCGAGGAAGAGGAGCCCACGCGCTACCGCGCCGAGTGCGCCGCGGGGAACGTCACCACCGCGCGCGACCGGGACACGATGCTGCGCGACGAGACCCGTGAGCGGGAGGACGCGAAGCGCAACCGGGGCGGCTCCGACACGCGCCGCAACTACGCGCGCGACAGCGATGAAGAGCCCGGCCTGGATGAGATCCTCGCGCAGGAGGAGAGCCGCGTGGAGAACGCCGCCCGCTTCTCCGACTTCACCGCCGAGGAGATCAAGCCGCGCGAGCTGCCCTCGGACGTCACCGTCTCCGTGTGGACGCGCCACCAGCGCGAGGCCGTCGAGAAGGGCGCCGCCTACCTCTACTTCTTCCCCCAGGGTTACACGGAGAAGGCCCATGTCTACGTGCGCCAGGGTGACAACGTCTGGACGCTCGCCGTCTCGCCCCTGACCGGCAAGGTCGAGATCGTGGGCGAGGCGCTGGAGGTGCCCCGGTCATGAGACACACCCGTGGCTTCACCCTGTTGGAGACGGTGGTGGCGCTCGCCATCCTGGCGCTGGCGCTCATGGCCATCTTCGACATCAACTCCGGCGCGATAGCCAACCACGCCTACGCCAAGAAGCTCACCGTGGCCACGCTCCTGGCCCGCTCGAAGATGACGGACCTGGAGCAGGAACTCTACGACGATGGCTTCTCCCTCGATGACAAGGAGGAGTCAGGCGACTTCTCCCAGGAGGGCTGGGACAACTTCAAGTGGCGGGCGAAGATCATCGCCCCGAACACCGAGAATGTGTCGCCGGATCAGCTCATCGGCGCCATCTTCAACCTGCCCATCGGCGAGGGCGGGGACCTGAGCGGCCTGGCCTCCATGTTCGGCGGGGGCGGGGGCAAGGATGGCAAGAGCGGCCCCTCGCAGACCACCACCAACCCCATGGCGGGCGCGGCGATGGGCATGGCCCAGCCCATGTTCACCCAGATGGTGCAGCAGATCACCCAGACGGTGCGCGAGGTGCACCTCACCGTCTACTGGCGCGAGGGCACGCAGGTGGAGAGCCTGGATGTCGTCACGCACGTGGTGTCGCTGGGCCCCGGCTCGGACCGCAATGGCAGCAGCGCCTTCACGTCCCAGCAGGGCCGGCAGCCCGGCGAGATGAACAACCAGTGGGTGAATCCGGGCACCGGCTTCATCGTGCCCAACCCCGTGCCCGGCCCCAACGGACAGATGATGGATCCGACGACGGGTCAGCCGTTGATGAAGCGCAGCGACTGGCTCCAGCAGCGCGGCGGTGGCGGCGGCATGGTCCCCGGCGGAGGGATGACGCGATGAGGCGCTCGGCACGTGGCTTCACGTTGATGGAGGTCATGATCGCCGTGGCCATCACCGCCCTCATGGGGGCGATGGTGGGCATGGCCTTCCAGACGGGCTTCCACGCCAAGGAAGTGGTCGAGGGAGAGGCCGATCACTACCGCGAGGTGCGGGTGGCCATGAACCGCATGGCGCGGGAGATCGGCTCCGCCTTCGTGAGCGACCGCTACGACGCCCGGCGCTACCGCGACCAGAACGACCGGCCCACCAACTTCGTGGGTGAGGAGGACCGGCTGCTTTTCACCACCTTCGCGCACCAGCGCATGTACACGGACGCCAAGGAGTCCGATCAGGCGATCGTGGAGTACTTCGTCCAGTCGTCCACGGAACGAGGGGCCGGCAGCCGTCAGGACCTGATGCGACGCGTGAATCCGAATGTTGAGGACCGGATGGATCGCGGTGGAACGACGGATGTCCTCTTCGAGGGCGTGAAGCAGCTCGAGCTCTCCTACTGGGACGCCGACCGCAAGGAGTGGGTGGACGAGTGGGACACCCGCCGGGTGGAGCACAAGTCCAAGCTGCCCACGCGCGTGCGCATCACCGTGGTGGCGCTCGACGAGACCAACAAGGAAGTCCGCTACACCACCCAGACCCGTGTGATGCTCAACACGGAGCTGCCCAGGTACTGACCATGACGAGCCCCGAGCACGAGAAGGCCCCGCGAGCCCGCCGGGATGCCCGCAAGGACCGCCGTGAGCGCGGCGTGGCGCTCATCATCGCGGTGGTGGCCATCACCCTGCTGACCGTCGTGGCCACGGAGTTCGCCTACAACACGCGCGTGGACCTCCAGCTGGCGTCCAACCAGCGCGACGAGCTGCAGGCCACGTACATGGCGCGCTCGGGCGTGGCGCTCTCGCGCCTGCTGCTGCGCTTCCAGAAGCAGGTGGATCAGACGCCCATCCCGAATCTCGGGGCCATCGCGGGCAGCCTGCTCGGTGGCGGCACGCCGCCCGGCGGCCAGCAGCCGGCATCCTCGCTGAACATCCAGCTGTGGAAGCTGGCGCGCGTGGATTGCCACATGCTCAAGGGCATGGTGGCGGGCGGTGGCGCGGAGGCAGAGGGCGCGAGCGAGGAGTCCTCCGACCGGCCCACGCTCCACGAGGACGACGAGAAGGCGGAACCCGAAATCGCGCTGGGGCCGGAGAGGCGCTCCTTCGGCGGCTTCAACGGCTGCTTCCTGGCCACCATCTCCGACGAGGAGGAGAAGCTCAACCTGCACCGCCTCAACGCGGGCAGCGGTGACGCGCTCCCCACCGCCATGCGGTTGATGGACCTGCTCGGGGACAAGCGCTTCGAGTTCCTGTTCTCGCGAGAGGACGCCAATGGCGTGCGCGTCTCGCCGCAGGACGTGATCATCGCCCTCAAGGACTGGGTGGACGAGGACCAGGTGCAGTCGGCCCTCAACCTCAACGATTCCGTCAACCCGCTCTCCAGCGGCTTCTCGGACGAGGGTGGGCCCTACAGCCGCTTCGATCCGCGCTACCAGCCGAAGAACGCGCGCTTCGACAGCATGGACGAGCTGTACCGGGTGTACGGGGTGAACGACCGCTTCATGGCCGCCTTCCGGGACCGGCTCACGGTGTACCCGGACGTCAACTCCAAGCCCAACGTCAACACGGATGACCCGCTGATGATGTACATGGCCATCCTGTCGGCGGCGGACCCTGCCCGGCCGGACCCGCGGCTGAAGGACCCGGTCTTCGTCCAGGAGCTCATCAGCCGCATCCGCGCGGCGCGTGCCTTCAGCTTCTTCGGCACGAGCGTGGCGGACTTCGTGACGGCCATCGAGGGCGCGGGCATCGCCGTCAACCCGGCGCTCAAGGCGAACGTGGCCGGCAACCGCCTGCTCGGCGACAAGAGCACCACTTTCAGCATCAAGTCCGTCGGAGAAGCGGGCTCGGTCCAGAAGACCATCAGCGCCGTGATCAAGCTCGACGACGGACTTGGCAAGCTCCTGTATTGGAGAGAGGAATAACGAATGGCCCGGATTCTTGGTCTGGACCTGGGCAGCCACTCCGTGAAGGGGTTGCTGCTCGACGCGAGCACGCGGAGCTCGGCCGTGAAGGCCTGGGCCGAGGTGCGCCGCGCTCCCGAGGGTGAGCGTCAGGAGACGCTGCGCGCGGCCCTGCGCGAGCTGCTGGCGCACCCCGAGATGCAGCACGTGGATCAGGTGGTGGTGTCGCTGCCCGGCCAGTCGCTGGCCACGCACCAGCTCTCCCTGCCCTTCACCGACCCCAAGCGGATCGAAGCCACCATCCCCTTCGAGGTGGAGAGCCAGATTCCGTTCGACCTGGGCGAGGCCGTCTTCGACTACCAGGTGGCCACGCAGGTGAAGGACAAGGGCAGCGAGCTGCTGGTGGGCGTGGTGCGGCGCGAGGAGCTCGCGACGCTGCTCGGGGTGCTGAACGAGGCGGGGGTGGATCCGCGCGTGGTGACGCACCCGGGCATCACCTACCAGAACATGCTGCTGCAGCAGGCGAGCCTCCTGGCGGACCTGGAATCGGAGACGGTGGCCATCGTGGACATCGGCCACGAGCGCACGACGCTGGCCATCGGCCGGCCCGGGGTGGGCGTGGAGTTCGCGCGCACCTTCGCCGGTGGTGGACAGGGGCTCAGCCGCGCGCTGGCCGCCGAGTTCCAGACGCCGCTGCCGGAGGCGCACCACTGGAAGGAGTCGCACGGAGCGCTGGCGAGCGCGGCCCAGGCCCAGGGGCCGGATGGGGAGCGCGCCGCGGCGGCCTTCGTGCGTGGCCTGCAGCCGGTGCTGCGCGAGCTGCGTCCGTCCTTCAAGTCCTTCACCGCGCGCACCCGCCGTCAGGTGGGCGCCGTGCTGCTGTGCGGAGGCACCGCGCGCATGCCGGGCCTGGCCGAGCAGCTGGGCAAGGACCTGGGGCTGCCCACGCGCGTGCTGGCACTGCCGCGAGAGGCCTCCGCCGCGGTGCCCGCCTCGGAGCAGCCGGCGGTGATGCAGGCCTACTCGCTCGCGCTGCGCGGCCAGGCCACGGGCGCCAAGGCGCCGCGCTTCAACCTGCGCCGGGGCGAGTTCGCCTTCAAGGGCGACTACGACTACGTGAAGGACAAGGTGGGGCTGCTCGCCTCGTTCGCCGCCACCCTGCTGCTGCTGCTCATCGCCAGCGGCGTGGTGCGCAACTCGGTGCTGGCGCGGCGCGAGGCCCAGGTGGACGCCGTGCTGTGCGACGTCACCAAGAACATCCTCGGCGCGTGCGAGAAGAACTATGACCTCGCGCTCAACCGGCTCAAGGGCGTGGAGAGCCCCGCCGCGGCGCTGCCGAAGCTGTCGGCCGTCAACCTGCTGGCGGAGATGACGCAGCGGGTGCCCGCGGACGTGCCGGTGACGTTCGACCGCATCGACATCGACCTCGAGCGCATCAGCGTGCGCGGGGAGACGGACAGCTCCAAGCAGATCGACACCATCGCCACCGCGCTCAAGGGCCACCGCTGCTTCAAGGAAGTGAAGGAGGGCAAGGTGGAGAAGACCCGGGACGGCAACAAGGTGACGTTCCGCCTGGACATCCAGGTGCAGTGCCCCGAGCAGGTCCAGGGAGGGGAGAGCTAGACATGGAAAAGATTCGAGGACTCCTCAACGACGCCCGGGCCTGGTTCGAGCGGCTGACCAACCGGGAGCGCCAGATGGTGCTGGCGTCCGGAGGCGCGGTGCTGGCCTTCGTGCTGTTCGTCATCCTGTTCTCCTTCTCCAACAGCGCGGCCAGCTACCGCAAGCGCACGGACCAGAAGATGGCGAAGCTGCGCGAGGTGCAGACGCTGGCGGCCAGCTACCAGCAGGCCACCCAGGCGCGGCAGGCCATCGAGCAGCAGCTCACCGCCAGCGACGTGCGGCTGATGAGCTACATCGAGGACAAGGCCACCCGGGCGGGACTGACGGTGCCCAACATGACGCCCAAGAACGACGTGGGCATCGGTGATGGGCAGATCATCGAGAGCTCGGTGGAGCTGACGTTCACCGACGTGGACCTGCGCAAGCTGCACGACTTCCTGTCATCGGTGGAGAGCGGACCGGGCGTGGTGAAGGTGAAGAGCCTGCGCCTGGAGCCGCACGCCGCTTCCGAGAACCTGACGGCGTGGACGACCGTCTCCACCTACAAGCTGAAGCAATGACCATGGCCGCTGAGACCAAGACCGCCCGCTGGAAACTCGGACTGGGCTACGGAGCGTTCTCGCTCGTGGCCTTCTTCGTGTGTCTGTTCATCACCTTCCCGTACGACACGTTGCGGCGGCGCGCCGTGGACGCGGCGGCGGACGCGGGCTACGCGCTGCGCATCGGCTCGCTGCGGCCGGGGCTGCGCGGGCTGACGGCCACCAACGTGCGCATCAGCAAGGTGCCCAATGGGATGACGCCCGAGCTGCACAGCATGCTCGCCAGCGGCGCGGGCATGATGCCCGGCCCCGAGGAGCTGGGAGAGCCGCTCACCCTGGAGTCCGCGGCGGTGCGGCCCGCGCTGCTACCGCTGGGGGCGGCCTTCCACCTGGACCTGATGGGCGGCAGCGTCAGCGGCAACGTGGGCGTGCTGGGTGACGTGCAGGTGGCGGTGAAGCTGTCGGACCTGGACACCTCGAAGGGGAACCTCAAGGGCTTCAGCGGGATGGACCTGACGGGCAAGCTGAATGGCGCGCTCACCCTCACCCTGCCGAAGACGCGAGGCCAGCCGGACCTGAGCCAGGCCAACGGCCAGCTCACCCTGGACACGAAGGAGCTGCTCATCCAGGGCGGCACCATCACCGTGCCCATGTACGGCCAGCCCACGCCCATGGACCTGCCGAAGATCGCGCTGGGGGACATCGACGGGCGCATCCGCATCGAGAAGGGCCTGGCCACGGTGGAGGCGCTGCAGGCCAAGAGCGAGGACCTGGAGGTGCAGGGTTCGGGCACGGTGAAGCTGGGCCAGCGGCTGGACGTGAGCCAGCCGGACATGGACTTCAAGCTGCGCGCCGAGCCGGAGTTCGTGAAGCGGCTGGGTCTGCTGGGCGCGGGCCTGTCCATGCTGCCCACGGACAAGACGGATCCGAAGTTCCGCGTGGCACACCTGTCCGGCTTCTTCAACCGGCCCAACTTCGGCCCGCCGCGCCCGCAGATGCGCTAGGCCCCCGGCCCGGACTGGAAACCGGTCCGGGCCCGGAGCTCCGAAAGTTTCTTCAACAGCCCCTTGCGACGCCAGTGGTCGCGAGGGAGGCGACGGATGCGCTGCTCGGCCTCATCCAACATGCGGCGAGCCCCACGGTCGTCGTGTTCCGGGTGCCAGCGACACCACTGCGCGTAGAGGCATGCGACGTGGTAACGGCGCTCGGAATGTGAGTAGCCCAACCTCTGGACCCGCCGCAGGGTGCGCTCGAAGACAGGCCATGGGCAGTTCCGCCCGAAGGCCTCGGTAAAGAGCGTCTCGCATGCCCCCCGGGTGGCATCAGGCGTACATAGCCCGAAGCATTGGCAGCAACTCCCGGATGATTCGTCCATCACTCTCCATTGGATGAGTCCCTGGTGATTGTCAGCCGTTCGTTTATCGACACTCGGAACCGGGTTCTTCGGATGAAGTGTCGGTCAAGAACACGGCGCTCCCCACGTTGTATTGGAAGTCTCCACCGCGCGGGTTGAACTCTTGATGACTCGACGGGGGGTAGCGAACGATGAAGGACCGCACGCCGCCTTCACAGGGTCCTGGCCCTGACCTCAATGGAGAGCGCGCCGCTCGCCGGAAGGTACTCTGGGCCTGTGGTCTCATCGTCTCGGTGGCGGCCATCGCGAGTGTCTGGATCTCCCAGAATGCAAGGGCCGCACGGGAACATCGGGCTCCGCGGTCCACCCCACACCAGACCGCGACTCCCTCCCAACGCGCCGCCCAGGCCCTCGTTTCGGGCAACGTGGATCTCGCCAGGAAGGAAATCCTGGCGTCATTGTCGGGCGCGCCCAACGACGCGTCAGCACTCCTCGTCCTCGCGTGCATCGCACTGGAGGAAAACAACCTCCCGGAGGCTCAGGAGGTCATCGACAAGCTGAAAGCCGTAGCCCCGGAACGTCCGGAGCCAAAGCTCCTGGAGAAGCTGCTGGTGTCACGCCAACAGGCCCGCTCGTCTGGTTGGGAACGAGCATTCCGCGAGGCATGGATTGAACTGGGCCGCCCCAACTTGCGGCAGGACTCCTTGCTGCCAGACGCGGACTCCCCTTCTCCCGAAGCTCTCAACGAAGAGGAAGCTGCATGGCGCCAGACTTCCTCCTCTCCCATCCGGCTCACCCTCGCACTCGCATCCCTCCAACTCTCCGAGGAACGCGCACGTTGGTTGCTCGAGCAGGTTCCCACGATGGAGGAGCCCGCCCTGCTCACCGCGGTATTCGAGATGCTGGGTCAAGACTCGCTTCCGCCGACGCTCCGACAGGAAGCCCTCCCCATCTTGCGCCAGCGGCTTGCCCGGCTCGTGGAGGTCTCTACCCCATCCATGCAGCCTCGCTTGACGCTGCTCCTGGCAGGTACGCAAGCGGGGTCACCTCTTTCCCCGCGAGAACTCGCCTCGCTCGATGAGATATCGGTCCTCCCCGTCTGGACGGGGACCTCCTACCCGCGGACCTTCCAACAGGCACGAGACCACTTGCGACAGACAGGACTCTCGACCCCAGGCGCTCGCGCCTCCCTGGTCGTGGAGCGAGCCACCGGCACGAGCAGCGCGCTCCTGCTGCTCCGGCGAGCCGAAGCAACCCGCGAGCGGCTCTCCGAGGACGAGCGCCGATGGATGGGGCGCATGCTCTGGCGCATGGGCAGTCGCCTCACCGCGACCTCCAGCTACCTGGAACGCTCGGTAGGCCTGCTACTGATGGACGCCGGAGCCAATGACCTGAGAGACTCTTGCGGACAGGCGGAGACCCATGCACGCCAAGACGGGCTGAGCACCTCCGCGATGGCCTCGGACAAGGCCGCGCTCGAAAGGTGGCCCCTCCCCTCCCTGCGAGAAGAGATGGAGGAAGCGCGTGCTCGTGACGAGGTCGCGTGGTTACTCTCCTGGTTGGAGGAAATCACCCTACCCTGAAAATCATGTTTGGGAGTTGCGTGGGGGACACGCCACGGGTTAGGAGAGCCCCACGACTTTTCAGGGAGGCTCGATGCCAGAGCTGGTGTTCTTTCGTCGAGGTGAGGAGGTGCTGCGGGTCGGTCTGGGACGCGAGCGCATGGTGCTCGGTCGCGGCGAGAAGAGCGACGTCGTCATTCCCGACCCCGAGGTGAGCCGGCAGCAGGTGGCCCTCACCTTCGATGGCGAGCGCTGCAATCTGGAGGACCTGTCGGGTAAGGGCACCCAGGTGGCTGGTGCCTCCATGCGCAAGGGCGAGCTCGCGGACGGCTCGGACATCGCGCTCGGTCAGTGGCGCGCCATCTTCCGGCTCCATGGCAGCGGCCAGTCCGAGGGCCCCACCGAGGTCGGCTCCCGCACCGAGTTGCAGCCCCGCGACTCCGCTTCGCGCTGGCAGCCCGCACAGGTGCGCATCAAGCAGGGCTCCAACGAGACCGTCCACAAGCTCGGTGGTGACAGCTTCACCGTGGGCAAGGATCCAGCCTGCGATCTCGTCATCCAGGATCCCTTCATCTCCAGCCGCCACCTCAAGGTGACGCGGCGCGATGGCCACTTCCACGTGGTGGATACCAACTCCACCAACGGCACCTGGATGGGCTCCGTGCGCGTCTTCGAGGTGCAGGTCGGTCTGCCCACCACCCTGCGCGTTGGCGAGACGGACCTCATCCTCGAGCCCGTCACTCCGGCCCGCAAGGAGCTGTCCTTCCACGGCATCATCGGCAACGACCCATCGGTGCGGCAGCTCACCGAGCTCATCGAGCGGGTGGCCCCCTCCTCCGCCGCGGTGACCATCCTCGGCGAGTCGGGCACGGGCAAGGAGCTGGTGGCTCGCGCCCTCCATGAGTGCTCGCAGCGCGCCGACAAGCCCTTCATCCCCGTCAACTGCGCCGCCATCTCCAAGGAGCTCATCGAGAGCGAGCTGTTCGGCCACGAGAAGGGCTCGTTCACCGGCGCCGCCAACGCGCACAAGGGCGCCTTCGAGGAGGCCGACGGGGGCACCCTGTTCCTCGACGAGATCGGCGAGCTTCCGTTGGATCTCCAGGCCAAGCTGCTCCGTGCCCTGGAGAACGGGGAGATCAAGCGCGTGGGCGCCAGCCGCCCCATGAACGTGGACGTGCGCGTGCTGGCCGCCACCAACCGCGACCTGCTGACCGCCGCCCGCGAGGGCCGCTTCCGCGAGGACCTGTACTACCGCCTGTGCGTGGTGCCCCTGCACCTGCCTCCCCTGCGCAACCGGCGTGGGGACATGCTGGCCCTGGCCGAGCACTTCCTGCGCACCTACTCGCCTCGGGGCCAGACGGTGCGGCTCACCCCCGCCGCCGTGCAGCGGCTCCAACAGCACACGTGGCCCGGCAACATCCGTGAGCTGCGCAACGTGGTGCACCGCGCCCTGCTGCTGCGCAAGGGCGCCTCCATCGACGCTTCCGACCTCACCTTCGACCAGGAGGTGAACCGCGAGACGGGGGTGTCGGTGCCAGAGCTGCCTCCGGGCATGACGTTGGAGCAGATGCTCCTCAAGTTGGAGCGGCAGATCGTCGAGGCCGCCCTCCGCCGCTACGGCAACAACCGCGAGCGCGTGGCCCGCGAGCTGGGCGTGGCCCGCTCCACCCTCTTCAAGCGGCTCAAGGAGTGGGGTCTCACGAAGCAGGAAGAGGAGGCGGAGTAGCACCCCAAACCGGGAAAATCCGGCGTTGAGCGGCCCCAGGGGCGATTAGATCCTTTTCGAGGCCCGTGCGTTCCAGCTTTCAGGCACCCGATGAGGGTGTCCAGGAGGCATACACCATGGACGCCGCGGTCATCGCCCTTCCTCCCTTCGCCGAGCTGTACCGCCTGTACCGCACACGGGCACTGGCCATCGCACGTCGCATCGTGGGCGACGCCGACGACGCCGAGGACGTGGTGCAGGACGTCTTCACCCGTCTGGCCCAACGCCCCACGGGCTTCGACGGTCGCTCCTCGTGTTCCACGTGGTTGCATCGTGTGATGGTGAACAGCAGCATCAACTGGCTGCGCGCCCGGAAGCGCCGCGAGCGGCTGCTGCACGAGCCCGAGGCCCCGGCCTCCCCCGAGAACCAGGCGGTGGGCACGGAGATGCAGCGCCACTTCGAGGAGGCCCTGGCCAAGGTGAATGAGCAGCAGCGCCAGGTGCTGTGGCTGCGCGAGATGCGTGGCTACAGCTACCCGGAGATCGCTTCCATGCTGCGCATCCCTGAAGGCACCGTGAAGAGCGCCTTGCACCGCGGCCGCCTGCGCGCCCAGGCCGAGATGAAGGAGCGCGGCCAGGAGCCTTGAGGGTTCTCAGCGTCGGACTCACGGTGGGATGCAACCCGCGGGCTTCGAGACCCTCACCCCGTCCCTCTCCCGAAGGGAGAGGGGATGGGGGGACTCAGTCCTCCGACTTCGACCCCACGAAGTGGTCGTCCTTGTCGCGGAAGAGCAGGTTGAAGCTCGTCAGCGAACCGTAGATGCGCGTGATGTAGCTCTGCATCTCCACCTTCTCCGCGTCCGTCAGCTTCGGGTGTGCGTTGAGCTTCTGCTCCATCACCCGCAGCTTGTCGCGCACCATCACGATCTTGTGGAAGAAGGCGTCGATGGGGATGTCCCTCCCCTGCACGTCCGCCTTCCCGGGCACCAGCTTGAGCGTGCCTCCCTCCCACTTGTTGGCCAGGGGGGGCGCCTCACCGCCCTCGCCCACCGCCTCCCGGATCAGCTCCATCAACTCCGTGCGCGTCATGTTCAGCTCCAACCCTTCCAGATCCACCACTTCGTTCGGGTCCCGCTCCCGCCGCCGCACCACCGGCGCCACGCTCCGCGCCGAGCGCTCGTGGCGCGACGACTCGCCGGCCGCCTTCGCCGCCACGCCTCGCGCCAGGAACTTGTTGCACAACGGAGCCGAGGGCGGGAACAACCCCCGCTCCGACTGCAACCGGCAGACGCCCACCCAGCCCCGGTGATCCACCGAGTGCGCCGCCCACAGCTTGCAGTTGCCGCACACCTTCTCCTCCGGTCCGAAGACCGGCAGGGGCGGCGGTCCACCCTCGGTTCCGTCCGACATCAGCGGCGCTCCTGGGCCTTGGGGCCCTTGCGGATGCCCAGCTCGCGAAGCAGCGCGTCCGCGTCCTCCACCTGATCCAACAGCCACAGCACGTAGCGCACGTCCACGTTCACGTTGCGCGCCACGTCCGGGTTGTAGCCGAAGTCGTTCGACACGTTCTCCCACACGCGGTCGAAATTGACGCCCACCAGCTGGCCCTTGCCGTTCACCGTGGGGCTGCCCGAGTTGCCACCCGTGGTGTCCGCGTCCGCCAGGAAGTTCACCGGCACGTCCTTCAACCGCGCGTCCACCCACGGGCCGTAGCGCTTCGCCTCGGCCGCGGCGGCCACCTTGTCCGGCACGTCGAAGGGCTCCTCGCCCGTGTGCTTCTCCATCACGCCCGCCAGCGTCGTCTGCGGCGTGTAGAAGGCCCCGTCGCGAGGCGCGTAGCCCTTCACCTTCGCGAACGTCACCCGCAGCGTGCTGTTGGCGTCCGGCGCCACCGGCTTGCCCGCGTGCGCCAGCACCGCCCGGCGCCACTCGGGGAGCAGCCGCGCGCTCGCCCCGGCACGCCGGTCCCTCAGCTCGTCCAGCGCCGCCACCTCCGCCGCCAGGTCGAAGCCGAAGTCCAGCAGCGGATCCTTCCGCGCCCGGAGCTGCGCCTCCGTCTCCCCCGACATCTTCTGCCGCTCCGCCAGGTCCATCACCTTCGAGGCGGCGTAGAGGGCGTCGATCTTCGCGGCCACCTCCTTCTCCGCGTACGTCCGGCCGAAGAGCTTGTCGACCGCCGCGATGCGCTCGCTCTCGCCGAGCGCCTGTGCCCGCCGCACCAGCGCGAGGAACATCCGCTTGTCCGCCGGCGCGAAGAAGTTCTTCTGCTCGCGCTCCAGCCTGTCCTTCAGCCGCGGCAGCTCACGGTCCATGAACTCGGGCTCGCGCTCCAGGTCCGGCTTCGCCCGCTCCTGCGCCAGCCGCGCCAGCGACACCGCCAGCGCCGGCCCCTTCGCCGAGCCCTTCAGCACGTCGAGCAGGAACTCGCGCTCGAACGTCTTCGCCTTCTCGGCCTGCAGCGCCAGCAGCTCCGTGCGCGCCTTCAACGCGCCCGCGGACTCCTTGCGCTTCTCCGCCCACGCCACCACCGCCGCCTCGGCCGCGCGCTGCTTCTCCACCAGGTGCCCGCGCTTGAGGCCCGCGAGCTGTCCGCCCGCGTTCTTGTAGCGGTTGTGCAGGCTCTTGAGGTTGGAGGCCACGGCGATCTTCCCCGCGGCGTCCTTCGCGCCCTCCTCCTCGAGGATGCGGATGAGCTCGCCGTACACGTCGATGACGCGCGGGTAGAAGCGCGCCTGGCGCTCGGCCATGTCGTCCGCCAGCAGCGCGCGGAAGGTGGTGCCGGGGTAGCCCAGCACCATCACGAAGTCGTCCGGCTTCACGCCCTGGGTGGCCAGCGGGAAGAAGAACTCCGCCTTGTAGGGCACGTTCTGGGCGCTGTACTGCGCCGCCGAGCCGTCCGGCGCCACGTACGCGCGGATGATGGCGAAGTCACCCGTGTGGCGCGGCCACATCCAGTTGTCCACCTCTCCGCCATACTCGCCCACCGCGCGCGGCGGCGCGTACACCAGCCGCACGTCCGCCAGCTCCACCGAGTCGATCAGCACGTACTGCAGCCCGCCGTCGAAGCTGGCCACCCTGCAGCGCGTGGCCGGGCGCTTCTCGCACGCGGCGACCAGCTCCTTGTCCTTGCGCTCCAGCGACTTCTGCCGCGTCAGGTCGTCCGCGCCCTCCGGGACCGCCGCCAGCATCTCCTTCGTCACGTCCGTGAAGCTGCGCGGCACCTGCACGCGCGCTCCCTTGCCCGGGAGCTCCTCCTCGCGGCCCTTCGCCAGGAAGCCCTGGGTGAGGAGGTCGCGCTGCGGCGTGCTGTGCTCCTGGATGATGGAGAAGGCACAGTGGTGGTTGGTGATGACCAGGCCCGATTCGGCGATGAAGGCGCCCGTGCAGCCGCCCACGTTCACCGCGCCCGCCAGCAGCCCGGTGCCCCGCTTGGGATCCCACAGCCGCTTCGGTGGTACCTGGAGACCCTGGGCCTTCAGCCACGCCGGGTCGAGCTCGAGGACCTGCTGGGGGGTCCACTTTCCCTCCCCGGCCAGCGCCGGGGCAGCCACGAGCGAGAGGAGCAGGAGCGTCTTCTTCATGGTGCCCTTCCCTATCTCGTCTCGGCTCGGCTGGCGATGGTCTCGGATGGCCGGAGGGTCCGCGCGGGGGTACATACCCTCACCCCAGCCCTCTCCCAGAGGGAGAGGGGGCATACACGGAGTCCCGCTCGCTACCCCCTCGGCCATCCCCGGGAGCGGGAGGAGTCCCGTGGAACAAGCCCCGAGTGGACATGTTGTGGGCCCCGTATGAAGACCTCGAGCGGCTCAAAGCTGGACTTCGGCCGGGTGGCCCTTCTCCTCGTGCTCCTGGGAGCGGGCTGGTACTTCTGGGACTCGCCCGCCTTGTGGCCCCTGAAGCTGCTGGTGGTGATGATGCACGAGAGCGGTCACGCACTCGCCACCCTGCTCACCGGCGGAGCCGTGGACCGCATCACCCTCGCCGCCAACGAGTCCGGGGCCTGTCTGTCCCGCCTGCCTTCCGGGATGATGGCCCAGGTCGCCGTCTATTCCGCCGGTTATGTGGGCAGCGCGCTCGCCGGGGCCTTCCTGCTGCTGGCCACCTTCCGCTTCCGGCTGCGCCGCCTCGTGCTCGGCGCGGCGTGCCTGTGGCTCGCGGTGATGGGCGTCCTCTACGCCGGCGACGGCTTCACCCTGGCCTTCTGCATGGGCACCGCGCTCGTGCTGGGGCTCGCGGCGAAGTTCCTCCCGGACAGCGGCGTGGACATGCTCAACCTCTTCCTCGCCGCCTTCACCGCGCTCTATGTGGCCTTCGATCTGCGCTCGGATCTGTGGCACGGCACCGTGAGCTCCGCCAGCGACGCGGCCCTGCTCGCCCACCTCACCCCCGTGCCCTCCTGGGCGTGGGCCGCGCTCTGGTCGTTCGTCTCGCTCGCGGTGCTCGGCCTCTTCGCCCGCTGGTCGCTGCGCGCCGCGCCCCCGGAGAACATGGGCTACGGGCCTCAGCGCCTCGGGCGCATCCGGTAGGCCACGAAGGAAGCCACGTCCGGGAAGGCGAAGTACGGGTTGTGCTGGCGCACGTCACTCATGGCCGCCACCGGCACGTCCGCGTAGTCGTGTCCGGGGAAGAGCCGCGTGCTGTCCGGCACCTTCAGCAGCACCTGCGACAGCGAGCGGTACATCGCCTCCGGATCTCCCCCGCGCATGTCGCACCGTCCGCAGCCGTTGATGAAGACGGTGTCGCCGGACACCAGCGCGTCCTGCGCCAGCAGGCAGTGCGAGCCCGGCGTGTGCCCCGGGGTGTGCAACGCCTGGAACCCGCGTCCGCCCACCGTGAGGGCATCCCCCGGGCCCAGGGGGCGCATCGCGCCTCCCGCCAGCTTGCGCAGATCCTCCGAGAAGTCGACCTCGGCACGCTGCGCGTACACCGGCACGTCGTGCCGGGAGAGCAGCTCCGGCAGCCCGTTGGTGTGGTCACCGTGGCAGTGCGAGACGAAGGCGCCCACCAGGCGCTTGCCGTCCTCCGCGAGGGCCTTCTCGATGGCGGGCACGTCCCACGCGGGGTCCACCACCAGCACCTCCGGCGAGTCCTTGGGGCCCACCAGGTAGACGAAGTTGTCCATCGGCCCGAGCTTCAACTGGCGCACGTACAGGGATTGCATCGGTATCCTCCGGGCGGGCCTCCGCCCCAGGGTCTCCACTCTATGCTCCGCGCGCGGGAAGAGGACCGCTCTTGAGACGGGACACCGCTTCGCATTTGAATGTGGACCCTTCCCCCCACGCCGAGGAGGCCCCCGCTTGAAGAACCCGCTGCTCCCCCTGGCCCTCACCCTGCTCACCACGAGCGCCATGGCCAAGGACCGGGCCACCTTCCGCTACACCCCGCCACCGGACGAGGAGCGCCCCGTGGTGGTGGAGGCGACGGTGGGCCCCCAGGGCAGCGACTTCGCGCTGCGGCTGCGCTTCGACAAACCGCCCTTCGGGCAGGAGTGTGGCAACCGCTGTGCCAATGCCACCGTGCTGCTCGACACGGATGCGAGCACGCAGTCGGGCCTGAAGCTCTCCGACAAGGTCCCCGAGAATGGCGCGGACCTGGCCGTCATCGTCCAGGGCACGAGAGACCTCTCCGGCACGAACACGGATGGCTACCTGCGCGTCAAGGTGCGTCGTCTGTCGGATGAATCGCGCACCGTGGATGACGGCGAGCTGCTCACGGAGCTCGACCACCGGCGAGATCCCGAGCGCATCCACATCGAGGGCAACACGATCTTCCTGCTCATCGACGCCACGGGCAACCTGCCCTCGGGCCGCAAGGTGCGCGTCGTCTACCACCCGCCCGGCAGCAAGGCACTCCAGGCCACCATCCCCGGCATGCTCAGCGGGAGCGCCAGCAGCGGCAAGGTGATGATCTTCCGGCGCGGCGGGAGCTGGGGAACGGCACAGCAGGGCGGCAAGCGCGTCGGCACCGAGAGCAAGTAGGCGGAGGGAACTGCGCCTCAAATGGCATGCCTCCTCGTCAGGAGGGCATGAAAGCCCGGGCCCACGCTCTCCTGGTAGCCCTGCACACCAGGAGGCGAACCTCACGAGTCATGTCAGACCCCTGATCCAATATCCGCCAATGGCCCTTGGATCCGGGTCCATGCCGTCGCGATGCCCCCTCCTCCAGTCCGGCCCGCGCCCCTACCCGTCGTCCCGGTCCCAACCCAGGCAGGCAAGCGGAATGACCCCATTTTTCAAGCCCTTGGATGATTGATTTCGTAGCCCCAGACACTGAACAGATGTATAGCAACCCCACGCCCGAGGCTTTGCAACCCCTCGATTTTGTTCCCTTTGACGGAGGGCCGTGCTACTTCCGCCCGCTCATCATTTGCTGGGCCGGGTGCGGAGTGCGCGAGCCGCGCCCCGCGTTTCACAGGGATACGAACGGTCCTGACCTGAACACATGAGCATGCTCGCAGAAGCCGAAAACAAGACGCGGAAGAAGCAGGGGGCCTCGGGCGGCGGGGGCGGCAATGGTGCGCCCGCGGCTGCGGGGGGTGGTGGTGGCGCCACTCCCGCCGGGCTCGCCGAGGAGGCCCGTCGGCGCTACCTCAACTACGCCCTGTCGGTCATCACCTCGCGCGCCCTTCCGGACGTGCGTGACGGCCTCAAGCCCGTGCAGCGCCGCATCCTGTACGGCATGTGGAACGACCTGAACCTCTCGCACGAGGCCAAGTACAAGAAGTGCGCCCAGGTCGTCGGCGCCATCATGGGCCCCTACCACCCGCACGGCGACTCCGCCATCTACGACGCCCTCGTGCGCATGGCCCAGGACTTCTCCCTGCGCTACCCGCTCGTGGACGGCCACGGCAACTTCGGCTCGCTCGATGGCGACGCCGCCGCCGCCTACCGTTACACCGAGTGCCGCCTGGAGAAGCTCGCCGACGAGCTCCTCAACGAGCTGGGTCAGAAGACCGTCGACTTCCGCCCCAACTACGACGGCACCCGCCAGGAACCCATCGTCCTGCCCTCGCGCGTTCCTCACCTGCTGATGAACGGCACCACGGGCATCGCCGTGGGCATGGCCACCAACATCCCGCCCCACCATCTGGGCGAGCTGTGCGACGCGCTCACCGCGCTCGTGGATGACCCCAACCTCACCACCAAGCAGCTGCTCAAGTGGGTCAAGGGTCCGGACTTCCCCACCGGCGGAGAGATCCTCAACTCCCAGAAGGAGCTGCAGGAGATCTACGAGACCGGCCAGGGCGGTGTGCGTCTGCGCGGCGAGTACGAGCTCGAGGAGCTCAAGCGCGGCGGCCAGCAGATCATCATCACGTCCATCCCCTACACGGTGAACAAGTCCACCCTGGTGGCGAAGATCGGCGAGATCGTCCGGGAGCGGAAGCTGCCGCTCGTGGTCGACGTGCGCGACGAGTCCACCAAGGACGTGCGCATCGTGATGGAGCTCAAGAAGGAGGCCAGCCCCGAGCTGGTGATGGCGTACATCTACAAGAACACGCCCCTCCAGACGAACTTCAACGTCAACCTCACGTGCCTCGTGCCCAACCCGGAGAACCCCGAGGTCGGCACGCCCAAGCGGCTGGGGCTCAAGGAGATCCTCCAGTACTTCCTGGACTTCCGTCTCCAGGTCATCAAGCGCCGCATCCAGTACCAGCTCGACGAGCTCAAGAAGCGCGTCCACATCCTCGAGGGCTTCGAGAAGGTCTACGACGCCCTGGACGAGATGATCCGCATCATCCGCGCCTCCGAGGGCAAGCAGGACGCCGCCAAGAAGCTCATCGCCCGCTTCAAGCTGGATGAGCTCCAGGTGGACGCCATCCTGGAGATGAAGCTCTACAAGCTGGCTCGCTTGGAGATCCTCGTCGTCCAGAACGAGCTCAAGGAGAAGCGCAAGCAGATCAAGGAGCTGGAGGCGCTGCTCAAGAGCAACCAGCGGCTGTGGGCCACGGTGAAGGACGAGCTGGCCGAGGTGAAGGCCGCCTACGGCACCGGCAAGCGCCGGACGAAGGTGAGCTTCCGTGGCGCCGAGGAGATGACCTTCGACGCCGAGGCCCTCATCGCCGACGAGGACGCCCACGTCGTCCTCACCCGCGACGGGTGGATCAAGCGCGTGCGCGAGGTGAAGGATCCCAACTCCACCCGTCTGCGCGAGGGTGACGCGGTGATGACGGTGCTCGCCGGCAGCCTCAAGGCGAACCTCGTCCTCTTCAGCAACTTCGGCACCGCCTACGTCACCCGCTTCAACGACGTGCCGGCCTCCACCGGATACGGCGACCCGGTGCAGAAGCTGTTCAAGTTCGACGACGGCGAGCGCGTGGTCGCGGCGCTGTCGCTCGACAACCGCCTGTGGCGCCCGGAGAAGCTGCTGGGTGTCACGAAGCAGGGCATGGGCATGCGCTTCCCGCTCGCCCCGCACCTGGAGATCTCCACCCGCGCCGGCCGCCGCTACGCCAAGACGGGCGAGGGCGATGAGATCGTCGGCGTGCAGGCGGTGGAGGACAAGGACCTGGTGGGCGTGCTCACCGAGCACACGAATGTGTTGGTGTGCAAGGTGGCGGAGATCAACGAGCTGGCTGGCCCGGGCAAGGGCGTCACCGTCATCAAGGTGGATGACGGTGATCGGGTGGTGGACTTCCAGGTCGTGCCCTCGGGCAACAAGGAGGCGGGAGTCACCTTCGAGACGCAGAAGGGCCGCAAGCTCACCCTGCACCCGGGCCGTCAGGAGGTGACGGGCCGCGGCGGCAAGGGTCACGAGATGTCGCGCAAGGACGCGGTGAAGGAGGTGCTGCGCGCACCCCTCTTCGTCCCGCTGCCGGAGCAGAAGAAGGAGTAGCCGGAGACTGTCATGGCGACGACCAAGAAGACGACCTACACGGGCGCGGACATCCAGGTCCTCGAGGGCCTGGAGCCGGTCCGCAAGCGCCCGGCGATGTACATCGGTGGCACCGACAGCACGGGCTACCACCACCTGCTGTGGGAGATCCTCGACAACTCGGTGGACGAGGTCATCAACGGCTATGCGTCCACAGTGGAAGTCACGCTCCACAAGGACGGCCGGACCATCACCGTGGTGGACGATGGGCGAGGCATCCCCATCGACATCATGCCCAAGTTCAAGAAGCCGGCGGTGGAGATCATCCTCACCACGCTTCACGCGGGCGGTAAGTTCGAGCAGGGCAACTACATCCACTCGGGCGGTCTGCACGGCGTGGGCAGCTCGGTGGTGAACGCGCTCGCCCGCAAGCTGGTGGTGGAGATCAAGCGCGACGGCAAGCGCCACGTGCAGACGTACAGCAAGGGCAGGCCCACCAGCGCGCTCAAGGCGGAGGGTCCGGCGCGTGGCACCGGCACCTCCATGACCTTCGAGCCGGATCCGGAGATCTTCGGCGAGAAGCTGAAGTTCGACGCGAAGCTCATCCGCGAGCGGCTCGAGGCGAAGAGCTACCTCCACAAGGGCATGACGGTCGTCTGGAAGGACGACACGGCCACCCCGCCCGTGAAGGAGGAGTTCAAGCACGATGGCGGCATCGCCGAGTACCTGACCAAGGTGGTGGCCGAGCGCGGCAAGCCGGTGGTGCCGGCTGGCAGCACGGCCATCTTCTACCACTCGCGTGACAACGGGGTGCGCCTGGAGGCCGCGCTGGTGTGGACGGAGGCCACGGACGAGCACATCCGCTCGTACGTCAACGGCATCCCCACGCCGCTGGGCGGCACGCACGAGGCGGGTCTGCGCGGCGCGGTGGTGAAGGCGGTGCGCAACTACATCGAGACGCACGACCTCACGCCCAAGGGCGTCACGCTCACCGCGGAGGACATCCGCGAGGGCATGACGTCCATCCTCTCCACCTACGTGGTGGAGCCGCAGTTCCAGGGCCAGACGAAGGGGCGCCTCAACAACCCGGAGACCACGGCCCAGGTGGACGGCGTCATCCGCCCCGCGCTGGAGAAGTGGCTCAACGACAACAAGTCCATCGCCGAGGCGGTGGTGGCCCGCATCGTGCTGGCCGCCCGCGCCCGCGAGGCCAGCCGCGCCGCCTCGCAGGCCATCAGCCGCAAGACGGCCGTCAGCCACCGGCTCAACCTGCCGGGCAAGCTGGCGGACTGCTCCTCCACGGAGCCGGGCACCAGCGAGCTCTTCCTCGTCGAGGGTGACTCCGCAGGTGGCAGCGCCAAGCAGGGCCGCGACCGGCGCACCCAGGCCGTCCTCCCGCTGCGTGGCAAGGTGCTCAACGCCGAGCAGGCCTCCACCGACAAGGTGGTGGGCAACAAGGAGCTCACGGACATCGTCAGCGCCCTGGGCTGCGGCATCGGCAAGGACTTCGACATCACCAAGCTGCGCTACGGCCGCGTCTTCCTGATGATGGACGCCGACAGCGACGGCAACCACATCGCCACGCTGCTGCTCACCTTCTTCTACCGGCACCTGCGCCCCCTCATCGAGCAGGGGCACGTCTACCTCGCCCAGCCCCCCCTCTTCCGGGTGGACATCGGCAAGGAGACGTACTGGGCGCTCGACGAGGCCCACCGCGATCAGATCATCCGCGAGAAGGTCAAGGGCAACGCCAAGCCCAGCGTCATGCGCTTCAAGGGTCTGGGTGAGATGACGCCGGACGAGCTGAAGGAGACCACGCTGGATCCGAAGAAGCGTCAGAGCCTCCAGGTGACCATCGACAACCCGCTCCTGACCGACCAGGTCATCAACGACCTGATGGGCCGGGACGTCAGCGCGCGCTTCAAGTTCATCATGGAGAGCGCCAACGAGGTCGAGGAGCTGGACGTGTAGGACCCGCCGCCGGGGGCGGGGACCGGGCCCTCCCGGACCGCCCCCTGGCGTCTCGCGGGGCATGGTGCCCGGCCCCCCGGCTCGGCTAGCATCCCGCCTCGTGCATCTGAAGACCCCCCTCGCCCTCTCGCTGGCGCTCCTGCTGGGTGCCGCCCCCGGTGTGACGAAGGCAGCCGCCCCTGGTGGTCCGGCCGCTTCGTCCCGCAAGTCGAAGAAGAAGACGCCGCCCGCCGAGCAGGGCACACCCGCTCCGGAGCCCACGGCCGCCCCGGCCGAGACTCCAGCGGAGGCTCCCGAGCAGGCCCAGGCGCCCCAGAACGCCCCGGCCGCGCCCTCCGAGCCCGCCCCCGCCCCCCAGGAACAGCAGCTCCCGCCTCCCGCCTGGGCAGGCCGTGTCGCGGTGCTGGCCGTCCCGGTAGCCCAGAACACCACCGAGACCGCCTCCCGCATCGAGACCGACCTGCGCGGTGCGCTCGGCGCCTGGCCGGACGTGCAGCTGGTGGACTTCGCCCCTCTCTTCCCGCTGCCGCCGCCCATCTCCCTCAAGCAGGGAGATGCCCTCTTCGACGAGGGCAAGAGCCTCTACGACAACCTCGACACGGAGGCCGCGGCGAAGAAGTTCGCCGAGGCGGCGGCCTTCTACCGGCGGTACGCGGTGGACACGAAGCCGGAGCGGCTGGCGCGCGTCCACATCTTCCTGGGGGCCTCGCGGATGCTCAACGGGGACGCCGCCGGGGCACAGGAGTCCTTCACCCAGGCGCTGCTCGCCTCCCCCACCGTCCAGCCCGAGACCGAGTTCTTCGGCCAGGACGTGCACGAGGCCTTCAACGCCGCCAAGGTGGGCCTGTCGCGCCAGCCACGGGGCACGCTCGCCATCGACTCCCTCCCGGCGGGCGCGCAGGTGATGCTGCACGGGCAGAACGTGGGCACCACGCCCCTGAAGGACGTGGAGCTCATGCCCGGTGCGCACCAGGTGGTGCTCACCCTCCCCGGGCATCTGCCCTTCGGCACCTTCCAGGAGGTGGCCTCCTCCAAGCGCGCCGAGCTGCGGCCCACGCTGGAGCCCACGCCCAGCCTGTCCGCGGTGCAGGATCTCGCCGCCAACGTGTCCAGGTCTCCGACGCTCGGCACCGACAAGCTCCCGCCCGAGGTGGCGCGGATCGGCGAGCGGCTCGGCGCCCGCTACGTGGTGCTCGCGGTGGTGAAGCAGGCGCGTGAAGGGACCGTGACCACGCTGCACGCGTGGGACACCCAACTGGCGAACCGCCTGCACGGCGTGGTGCTGAAGCCCGGAGAGGCACGCGGCCAGGAGGCCGTGGCCCGGGTGCACGACTTCGTCACGGGCAAGCAGGTGCTGCCTGCCTCCAGGCTGCCCATCGCGCTGCCGGCCGTCGTGAAGAAGCCCTGGTTCTGGGCCACCGTGGGCGGAGTGGCCGCGGCCACCACCGCGAGCATCCTCCTGGCCACCCAACCCCAGCCCAAGCTGCTGGGCCCACGGCTGGGGAACCCCGGCGCCGGTTGGTAGCGTTCCTTTCCGAGGTCCATCGAATGAAAGCCCTTGCGCTCCTCCTCCTCCCCACCCTCGCGTTGGCGGCTCCACCCGCCGGACCCCGGCGTGTCTCCGCGCTCATCGTGCCCATGGATCCCACGGCCGAGGCGAGCGGACCGCGGTTGGAGAACTACATGAACGAAGCCCTGGGCCAGTTCCAGGGCTACACCGTGCGCAAGCCCGAGGAGCTCTTCGGCATGCCGCCGGATGAAGAGGCACAGGCCTCCCTCAAGCGCGGCGAGCAGGGCTACAAGGAGAGCCTCGAGGCCTTCACGAAGAAGGACTACGAGGACGCCGAGCGCAAGATACGCGCCACCCTCAAGGAGCTGCAGAAGGCCGCCGGCGCGATGACGGCCTCGTGCAACCCGCTGTGTGACGCCACCGCGCTCTACGCCGCGGTGATGCACCTGCGCGGCGACGCGGAGGAGGCGAAGCTGGCGCTGTTGGATCTGATGTCGCTCAATGCCACCTACGAGCTGGACACCAAGCGCTTCAGCAAGGAGCTCATCGCGCTCCGGTTGCAGGTGGCCACAGGTGTCAACGCGGCGCTGCGCGGGGGGGCGACGGTGAAGTCGCGTCCGGCCGGCGCCCGTGTCTTCATCGACAACGAGTTCAAGGGCTACACCCCGGTGACGGTGCCGACGCTGTCCGTGGGCAAGCACCTGCTGCGCCTGGAGCGGCCCGGCTTCCGCCAGTACGGGCAGATCCTCGAGGTGAGCCCGGACGACGTGGAGGCGAGCACCGCCTTGCAGCCGACGGACGTCTACAAGGCCTATGACACCAAATTGGACGGCGTGGCCGCCGAGGTGATGCGCGGGGGCAACGTCTCCAACCCGTCGGTGGCGGGGATGGGCAGATCGCTCGGGCTGGAGCAGGGGTTGGTGGGCACCGTGCGCGACATGCCGGACAACAACACCACCGAGCTGGTGCTGGGCCTGTTCGAGATGCGCACCGGCAAGCGGCTCGGCACCAAGCGCGTGGTGCTGCAGGGCGACGAGTTCGGACAGCTCAAGTCGGAGATCAACCGCCTGGTGAATCACCTGGTGAACAATGCCGAGGGTGGCGGGGAGAAGGTGGTGAAGTCCTCGGATCCGCTGGAGAACTCCCACGGCACGGACGAGTGGAACAGCGAGGACCGCGGCGGCAAGCGGCGCACCCAGGAGAAGAAGTCGAAGAAGGGGGATCCACTGGAGGCAGTGAACGGAACCGAAGATTGGTGAGACGCGGCGCTTGTGCGCCGGAGCACGGGACCTAGAGTCCGGGGGCCATGCGTGCCCTTCCCTTCCTGTTGCTGCTGCCCGGTCTCGTGCTCGCACAACCGGCGCTCGTCCTCCAGCCGGCCACGCCCCCGCGCGGGGTGACGTTGCCCCCTACCTCCGCCGCGTTGGTGGACGAGGCCACGGCCCTCACCGTCAACCCCGCGGGCCTGCGCTACGTGGGGCCCGCCCAGCTCTTCTACCTGCACGAGCGCGACCTCGCGCACGACCAGCTGGGGGATGGGCTGTACCTCGGCAGCACCCTGCTGGGCGGCCTGGGCGCGGGCTTCAGCATGGAGTGGATCCGCGGGCGAGGGCTGCCGGACTACCGGAAGACGTCCCTCGGCCTGGCGCTCGGCGGGGAGAAGCTGTCGCTCGGCGCGGCGTACAACGGGTACTCCTCGCGCGACGACGCCCTGGACTGGCTCTCCAGCTTCGACCTGGGCCTCACCGTCCGCCCCGCGCGCTTCCTCTCCCTGGGTCTGGTCGTGAAGGACGTGAGCGCTCCCGAGGAGGGGCCCTACTCCCTGCCCCGCCGCTACAACCTGGCCGTGGGCCTGCGCCCCTTCGGCGAGAGCCTGACGCTGAGCGCGGACTACCTCGCCCGGGAGGGTGACTGGGGAAATGGGCGCCTCACCTATACGCTGCTGGGCAACCTCGTCTCCGGTGTGCGCCTGGGGGCGGGGCTCTCGCAGGGTCTCGGCGCGGATCGCTCGCTGGCACTGCAGGTCGCCCTCACGCTCGACACCTCGAACTTCGGCGTCACCTACGCGGCCGGGGGCTCGGAGCGGGACGGGCTGGACCATGTGGTGGCGGTGCGCCTCTCCGGCCAGAAGTACCCCGCCCTGCGGCTCGATGCGGGCTCGGTGGCCATGTTGGACCTGGATGACCGGCTGAGCGCGCGAGGCAACCCCGCGCTGTCGCTGCTCGGCATCACCGGCTCGGACCCGTACATCCAGCTGCTGAAGTGGATGGACGAGGCCGCGAAGGATCCGCGGCTCAAGGGCGTGCTGCTGAAGGTCTCGGGCCTGCCGGACGTGAGCTGGGCCAAGGCGGAGGAGCTGCGCCAGGCGGTGCTGAGGCTGCGCGCCGCCAACAAGCGGGTGATGGCGGTGCTCTACAGCGTGGATGACGCGTCCTACTTCGTGGGCTCGGCCGCGGACGAGGTGTACGCGCTGCCCGGCTCCTCGCTGCTCATCAACGGCCTGTCCGCCAGCGTCACCTACCTGGGCGGGACGATGGAGAAGCTGGGCGTCACCTGGGACGTGGCGCGCGTGGGCGACTACAAGACGGCCCCCGAGCAGCTCACCCGACGGGACCTGAGCCCCGCGCAGCGCGAGACCATCGAGGCCTACCTGGATACCCAGACGGGCTACTACGAGGCGCAGGTGGCCAAGACGCGCAACATCCATCCCGAGCGCCTGCGGGAGTCCTGGCGCACGGGCATCCTCACCGCCGCCCGCGCGAAGGAGCTGGGGCTGATCGACGGGGTGCTGCTGCCCGAGGAGCTGAACGCAAAGCTGGAGGCCCTGGCGCCCGGGGCGCGCTACGACCCGACCTACTCGCCGAGCAACGAGCGGGAGCCGCGCTGGGGAGGCCGCCGCCGCATCGCCGTGGTGCCCGTCCTGGGCAGCATCGCCGGGGGCAAGAGCCGAAGCTCGCCGCTGGGAGGCGAGGCCATCGCTGGAGCGGAGACGGTGGCGCTCGCGCTGGAGCGGGCCCGGAAGGACCCCTCCGTGGTGGCCATCGTGGTGCGGGTGGACTCGGGCGGAGGCGACGTGCTGGCCTCGGAGCTGATGTACCGCGCGGTGCTGGAGGCGAAGAAGGCCAAGCCCGTCATCGCCTCCATGGGGGACGTGGCGGCCTCGGGCGGCTACTACGCCGCCATGGGCGCCGACGAAATCTGGGCGGCCCCCACCACGTTGACGGGAAGCATCGGCGTCTTCTTCCTGAAGCCCGCGTTGCGCGGCCTGCTCGGCGACAAGCTGGGGGTGAACCAGGAGACCCTCACCCGCGCGCCCATGGCCGACCTGCTCAGCGTGTGGAGACCCTGGACGGAGGAGGAACAGAAGGCGGTGCAGGCCTGGGTGGACTCGGCCTACGACGACTTCATCACCCAGGTGTCCGCCTCGCGGAGCATGGAGAAGGCCCGGGTGGACACCCTCGCGCGCGGGCGGGTGTGGTCCGGCGCGGCGGCGAAGGAGCGAGGGCTGGTGGACTCGCTGGGCGGCTTCGTGGAGGCGGTGGCGTCGGCGCGCAAGCGGGCGGGGGTGCCCGACCGGGAGGAGCTGGACCTGGTGGTGCTGGGCGAGCCTCGCGGACTGCTGTCCTCCATGGGTGGGGAGCCCGGGGTACTGGCGGACCTCCTTCCCACGCCCGAGCCCGCCCTCCCGCCGGGCGTGCGAGGACTCGTCCGGGAGACGGGACTGGACTCAGCGGGGATGCTGGAGCCGGGCCTGAAGGCTTCCCAACCCTTCACCCTGACTGTCCGGTGAGTCACGGGGAGGACATTGAAACGCGAAATTCTCGGGTCGCCCGGCGTGTCCTCTGTTAGTGTTGCATGGCGCTTTCCGATTGGCCTCGAGGCCATCGGGACGCTCCAGGAGCCGGCGGTTCGGTCGGCGGGTGGCTCGCGCCAACGCGAGAGCCTTCCCGAGGACCCCGCGCCGGGCTTCTGTCCCACAGTCATCGACTCCGTGCGGCTCCCGCCGGGGGACCCCCTCTCAGGGGGCACCGCAACTTCCCGTAGACCATGAGCGAAACCGATAACCGCGATCCCCGAGACCTCCCGTCCCCCATGGCCGCCCGTGCCGAGGCGCCGCCGGACGTGGATGATGGTGATGACGAGGGCGACGAGGGCCCCGATGAGGGTGAGGGCTCCGCGTCCACGCCGGGCCAGCCCGGTGGAGGCCAACCCGGCCAGGGTGGAGGCCGCCGCCGCCGTCGCCGCCGCCGCCGCCGGGGCGCACAGGTGCACTTCACCCCGGAGGGACAGGCCTACCGCCTGGTGCCCGGTCCGGACGGCCAGCAACAACAGGTATTCCTGACGCCCCAGGAGCTGCAGCAGCACCAGCAGCGGATGGCCCAGCAGCAGCAACAACAGCAGCAGCAGCAGGGCGGGCAACACGGTGGCCACCAGGGCCATCAGGGTGGACAGCCGAGGCAGCATCAGCCGGCGCCCCAGCCCTCGCTGGCGCCGGTGGAGGGCGTGCTCGACACCGAGGTGAAGGGCCCCAACGCCTACCTGCGGCAGCTCAAGCGCAACCTGCTGCCCTCGCCGGACGACGCGGAGCTCCCGAAGAACCTGGTGCAGAAGCTGCGGCTGCGCCCGGGCCAGTACATCAACGCGCTCGCGCAGACGAAGGGCAACAAGGGCCTCATCCAGCGCGTGGAGCAGGTGGATGGCCGCCCGCTGGAGCAGGTGGGCCGCCTGCCGCACTTCGCCGACCTGACGTCGGTGGATCCGGTGGAGCGCATCAAGCTGGAGAGCGGCCACCGCGAGATGGTGACGCGGGTGCTGGACCTGATCGCCCCCATCGGCAAGGGCCAGCGCGCGCTCATCGTGGCGCCGCCGAAGACGGGCAAGACGATCATGCTGCAGCGGATCGCCCAGGCGGTGGTGTCCAACCACCCGGAGATCCACCTCATGGTGCTGCTGATCGACGAGCGCCCCGAGGAAGTGACGGACATGCGCCGCAGCATCAAGGCCGAGGTGCTGGCCTCGAGCTCGGACCGGCCGACGGGCGACCACCTGAAGGTGGCCGAGCTGGCGCTGGAGCGGGCGCGGCGGCTGGTGGAGAGCGGCAAGGACGTGATGATCCTCCTGGACTCCATCACGCGGCTGGCGCGCGCCTACAACAAGGAAGTGGACAACTCGGGCCGGACGCTGTCGGGCGGCGTGGACAGCCGGGCGCTGGAGCGGCCCAAGCGCATCTTCGGCGCGGCGCGAGCCACCGAGGAGGCCGGCAGCCTGACCATCGTGGGCACGGCGCTCATCGACACGGGCAGCCGCATGGACGAGGTCATCTTCGAGGAGTTCAAGGGCACCGGTAACTCCGAGGTGACGCTGGACCGGTTCCTGGCGGAGAAGCGCATCTTCCCGGCCATCAACATCGGCCAGTCGGGCACGCGCAAGGAGGAGAAGCTCTTCACCCACAAGGAGTACGAGAAGGTGAAGAAGATGCGCCAGATGCTCTTCGCGGTGAAGCCGGTGGAGGCCATGGAGGCGCTCGTCAAGCGGCTGAGCCGCTACACGTACAACGACGAGTTCCTCGAGGAGCTGTGAGCCGCTGAGCCGTCTCACCGCGCGACGAGGCGCATGCACGAGGGCCCGCACTCCGCCATCAACCGGCGGGGGGCGGACCCTTCGTCATTTTGGAATTCCGCCAGGCTCTGATACATGCAGCGCTCCTTCCAAGAGGAGACATTACATGAAGAAGTTCTTCATTTTCCTGTTTGCATCCATCGCCTGGAGCGCGTGCGGTGGCACCATCGATGTCGACGAGCAGAGCGGAACCCGGACCCAGACCCTGGACTATTCCTGTCCCCAGGGCTGCGCCTGTAAGCAGTGCGGCTGGGAATGCCTCAAGACTTTCAATGAGCAAACCAGCACCTGGGTTTATCGCACACGCCTGACTACCTGCAGTAATTCAAGCGAATGCAGCTATAGCAGCAACGTCGTGTACTGCGCCGCGCCCTGCGTCCCAGGCCAGTTCTACGCCGAGCCTTGTCCGAGCATCTAGGCGCTCGTTGAAGGACGCACCCGAGCACTACGCCACGCGGCCCACCATCTCCGTCACCAGGGTCTGCGTCCCGGTGAGGCCCGAGGGCTCTCGCCGGGGCCGGGCCTGCTCCATCAGGGAGCCGTTCTCGTCCCACCAACGCTCGGACGCCTCCTCGGTCCACTTCCCCGCGTCCGCGCAGGCCTCCAGCGCGGCGCGCAGCTCCCGGGCGCTGGCGTAGCGCTCATCGGGGTGCTTCGCCAGGCAGCGCATGAGGATGTCGCACAGGTCCTTCGGCAGCTCGCGGCCCAACCGCGAGGCCGGCGGAGTGGGCGGCGTGTGCAGGTGGTGTGAGCAGATCTCCGTCGACGAGCGGCCCTCGAAGACATGGCAGCCGGTGAGCAGCGCGTACCCCACCGCGCCCAGCGAATACAAATCTCCACGCGCATCCACCCGCGCCGGAGAGACGATGGCCTCCGGAGCGAGGTAGAGCGGCGTGCCGACGACCAGGTGCACCCGCTGGGCGGAGACGTCCTCGGCGCCCCCCACCTCCTTCACCAGTCCGAAGTCGAGCACCTTCACCAGGTCCGGCACGCCCCGGCGACGGCACAGGAACAGGTTGGCGGGCTTGATGTCGCGGTGGAGCAGACCAAACCCGTGCGCCTCCTCGAGCGCGCCGCACACCTGACGCAGGATGTGGATGACCCGCGCGGGCGGCTGCGGCCCCGCGACGGAGAGCAGCCCGTCCAGGTCCACGCCCTCCAGGTACTCCATCACGTAATAGAAGAGCCCATCCGCGGTGCGACCGTAGTCGTAGATGGCGATGGTGTTCGGGTGGGTGAGCTGGCTGGTGAGCTGCACCTCACGCTCGAAGCGCACCAGACCATGGCCGTCCGCGTCGGCGCGCAGCAACTTGATGGCGGTGCGGCGGCGCAGCAGGGCGTGGCTGGCCAGGTACACCTCGCCCATGGCCCCTGCGCCCAGCCGTTTGATCAACGTGTACTGCCCCAGCTTCCGCGCCGCCTGCACCTGCTTCCGCAGGCCGTAGATGACGTGGGAGACGAGGGTGGCCATGGTGACGGCGACTCCGCTCCAGAGCAGCACGTCCAGGATGGGCAGGAGCATGTCGGTATGCCCCCGAGCGTAGGCCATCCTGGCGGCGACGAGCGCATCCGGCAGGGCGCCAATCAACGAGATCCAGAACGTCCGGCGAACGGAGCTGGGGACGATGACCGCGTGGGAGATGAGCGCGCCGTTGGTGCACAGCAGGAGCGACAACGTGTCCCGGTCGAAGTAGGCATCCAGCTTGAGCAGGAAGAGCACGCAGAGCAGCCCCACGCTGTCCAGCCAGGACAGGGCGCGCAGGGAACGGGAGGGGCCCCGGCTCAGGAACCAGAGGATCAGCGAGAGCACGGTGCCGACCAGGTGGAAGGCGTAGCTGGGATCCACCAGGGCACGCGTCCACGGCACCCCGACCATGAAGACGGCGGCCAGGGTGGTGAAGGCGTAGAAGGCGAAGGTGAGGACGAAGAGCGCCTTGTAGAGCAGCTCCAACCGCTCCTGAAGAAAGGAGCGGACCTCCTCGGACACGAGGGACGTGCCCTCGAACGAGTTGGGCGCCGAGAGGTAGGGCCTGACCTGGGAGAGCTCCATCGACCCCCTGTTCTACACCACTCGGACCTGAAGTGAGGATACGGGGGGATCGGAGCGGTGGCCAAGCCGGCACCGGCGGGCGCGTCGGAGGAACCGGCAGCACGGGCATGCTCGGGGTTCATCGCGCTCGGCCTCGCCGTCATCAGCGTGGCCACCGCTCCATCCGTCAAAGAGAGACGTGGAGACCGCTCGATCCTGACCCGGCGTTTTGGATTGCGGCCGCGAAGAGGCGCTCGTTAGGTTGGCGCCCCATATGACAACCCCCCGACCCCTGCACCCCGAAGGCAAGCGAGCTCCCGCCGTGGCGGAGGCCATGGCCAGCTTCCACCGAGACGTCGTCGACCAGGTCCGCACCACCGTGGAGCGCGAGGCCGTGGTCGTGGTGGGCATGGCGCAGAACCCCTTCGTGAAGAAGGTCCGCCAGGCCCTCACCGAGGCCGGCATCCAGTTCACCTACCTCGAGTACGGCAGCTACTTCGGCATGTGGAAGCAGCGGCTCGCCATCAAGATGTGGAGTGGCTGGCCCACCTTTCCCCAGGTCTTCGTCCGCGGCGTGCTCATCGGCGGCTTCGACGACACGACCAAGGCCCTGGCGGATGGCTCCTTGAAGAAGCTGCTCGGAAGCTGAGGCACGCTCCGAAGGCGCCCGCCCGCGTGGTGGACGGGCGGGCCAGCGAGGAGGTGCAGGGCCTGCGCGACCGGCCAACCCGAACGCAGGACCTGCGCACCCTCCCCACAAAAGCCCTCTGGAACGGGCTGGCGCCTACTTTGCACTGAGAGGGCCTGAGCATCGGGCCTCCAGAAGCGTGGGCGCAGTGGCCAGACGCGGAGCGGGGCCCCTGAACAGGAGCACCACCATGCGCGCCACCCTTCTGACCGACCTCCCGATCGCCTCCTCCCTCTACGCGGAAGAGACGGAGAGCCTGCCCGCCCCGGCGCTGTGCACGGTGGACGAGGTGATGGTCCGGAACGTGATCGCCGTCAACCCGGACACCAGCCTGCGCACGGCGACCGAGTTGATGTTGGAGCACGCCGTCAGCGGGCTCCCCGTGGTGGATGAGGCGGGCCTGCTCGTGGGGATGCTGTCCAAGACGGACCTGGTGCGCCACCAGCTCGACGAGGACTCCGCGGACTCCGTGACGCTGCCCTCCGGCCAGCACGTCCTCGAGGACACCACCGTCGAGGACGTGATGACGCGGCAGGTGCTCACCGTGCCGGCGGGCGCCTCGCTCGCCGAGGCCGCGAAGGTCATGGCCATCGCGGGCGTCCACCGGGTCCCCGTCGTGGCACCGGGGGGTGCCCTGACGGGGCTCGTGACCACCTCCGACCTGGTGCGGTGGGTGGCCGGGCTCCCTTGAGGAGCTACTGGACGTCCGCCAGGCTCCGGCCCTGGACCCAGCCGTCGTGGTAGACCACGCCCGTCGGGGCGATGGTGCTGTTCCGGTACAGGCCCACCTTCAGGTAGTTGGTCATCCCGCTGTACAGGGTGGCCGAGTACTTCTTGGGCAGGACGAGCTGGCCGTTGAGGTACAGCTCGACGAAGCCGGTGCTCGAGCTGGCCGACCACTTCACGTGGAAGATGAAGTCCAGCCACTGCCCGCGCACCAGCGGCGTGCTCCACACCACGGTGCTGCCCTGCAGGCGCAGGTAGATGGTCTCACCATTGACGTAGAACTCGACCGGCGGCGAGCCATTGTCGCCGGAGTGGTGCCACTGGGTGAAGAGCTGCCAGGTCTTCGCGCTCGGGAAGTCCGAGGCGAACATCGTGTTCCAGCGGTAGTAGTACTCGTCGCCTTCCTTCTCGTTCGTCATCCGCACCAGCTCGTTGCGGTTGCCGCTGGAGCTGATGGGATTGTCCCCCTGCTTCACCGTCACCTTGATGGCGTAGCTGCCCTGGCGGGTGGGCGAGGACAACACCTGCAGCCGGTCCGAGCTGACCATCTGCGTCTTGGACCACTGGGAGCGGTCACCCGTCTCGAAGTCGCCACGCCACACCACGCCGGAGCCGGTGCCGCCGGAGCCCGTCGAGGACGTCCCGCACACGCGGGCCTCCGCGATGCTCGCCCAGTCATTCACGGTGTTACCGTTGACGTAGATGCGCAGGCGGCGCGCGGAGCGGGCGGGGAAGGAGTACGTCTCCGCCGCCGTCGTCGTGCCACTGCTCTTCCCGGTGTAGACCTGGGTATAGCTCATCCCATCCGAGGAGACGGAGAGCGTGAAGTTGCTGGCGCGCACGTTGCCCTGGTGCCACGCGATGGCCACTCCCGACAGGGTGCGCACCGCTCCCAGGTCGTAGTCGATCCACGCCCCCTTGCCGAGCATGCTCCAACGCGTGTCGGGCCGGTCATCGAGCGTGTTGGCTGGAACGTTGCCATCGTTGCCGCTGGCGATCACCGAGGTGGCCGCCAGTTGCGTGCAGTTCTGCGTGGTCAACGCGTCCGATGAGGCCTCGAGGGAATCCGTCGGCTCGTTGGAATTGAAACCCACGTCATCGGGGTTTCCACCACAGCCGATACCAGCGAGGGCGAAAAGCACTTCAGCCAAGAGGAGGGTCTTCTTCACGACAGGGGCTCTCCAGGAAATGTCGACGGACGACGAGTGGTTCCGGACCGCGCGGCGGCCGGTGGATGAGGGTTCAGGTATCTGCGAGACGCGGCTCCCCCGTTGCGCCAACCAGGGTTCGACCCCGGTTGCCGAGAGGGATTGCACCAGCGTGTGTGTCTTTGACTCCTTCAGCCGTCCGCGACTCGCGGACGTTTGAGGTGCCAAAGATCATCCCCCACTTTTGTCACTCAATCAACACAACGCGTCGAAGCTCGCGCGAGGAGCAAGGTGACGAGCGTCACGGCAGGGAGAGGCGCGCGAGTCGAAATTCGTTGCCAGTCACAGACGGCTGTGCCCAGCACGGTTCATCCGGAGAGCTCACGCGTGGTGAGAGGTGCTCCGCTGGGAAGCGCCGATTGACTGCTCGTGAATGTGTTCCAGGAACTCGGGGACGAGGGATGCGGAGATGATCCACAGGCAGGGCTGCGCCTCGGGGTCGTCGTGCAACCGGGCCGCCTTCGCGTACTCGCCACCGTCCTCGCACAGGTAGACGAAGGAGCTTCGCCCCCGGAGCGCGAACCAGCGGCGCGCCTCGTCCAGCAACGCCACGTAGGCGCTCCGCCCGTCCCGGGACAGCGGGAACAGGCGCGCGGCATCCAGCAGCCGGATGAGGCTCGTCCCGGGATGACCCAGCTCGAGCACCAGCGCGGCCAGGGGCACGCCCTGACGGCGCGCCACGAGGATCCGCCGCTCCCGCTCCAGCCCCGCCTCCTGCCAGAGCCGGGACACGCCCCACAACTCCAGCCGGTCGCGGGTGAAGTCCAGCGCCTCGACGTAGCAGGCCGGGCGGGTGCGGGCGATCTGGCCGGCCAGCAGGTACTTCTCGCCAATCGACGCGGGCCCGATGTCCAGGTCCTCCCGCGGCTGTCCGCTCGGCTCGCCGCACTCCACGTCCATCATCCGCAGCGGCATCACCAACGACTGCCCGCCGTCCTGCATCCGCTGGGCGAAACGCAGGTGCGTCCGGTACATCCACGGCACGGTGGACTCGGCGTAGCAGAACATCCACCGGAACGCGGGGTCGCCCTGCGAGTGCTCCAGCGTGCGCAGATACGTGTCACGGAGGATCTGCCCCGGCACGTGCGGCACGTTGTCCGGCCGCCCGGGCCGCCGCCCGAGCTGGTGCAGCATCCAGGCGTAACGGTAGGGCTTCAGCGAGGAGAGCGACGCCTCCACGCCCCGCTCCGAGGGCCACACCGTCTGGCAGAAGAGCTGTGGCAGTTGCGCCGCCCGCCTGCCCAGGTCGATGAAGCTCCGGCGGAGCTCGGAGAAGTGCTCGGAGTGCCTGCCCACCAGCGCGAAGTAGCCCGACGCGCCGTACAGCTCCCACAGCGGTTCGAGCAGTTCCTCGCTGGTACGCGTACTGGGACAGAGCGACCGCGAGACGAGGCGCGTCCACTCCACCGCGTCCCGCTCCGTCATCGGCCGGACCGCCAGACCGAACACCCGCTGCCCGTCGCCCCGCGCGGACGAGACGTGACGCACCTCTCCGCTCAGGTAGATGGATTCGCCGTCAGCCGTCTCCACCTCGAGGGGCAGGAAGAGCCCCGGGAAGACCAGGTCATCGCTCCCACCACGCAGGGCCAGTCCGGAGAAGGAGAGGTCGACGAGCTCCCGCTCGCGCCGGCCCAATTCCTTCCAGAGCGGATGATCGAAGCGGGCCCGCAGGCCCGGGGGCGCCGGCACGCGGCGGTGCCAGCGGTGACGCACGCGCCACAACCGCTCGGGCAGCCGGGTCACCAGCCGCTCCCCTCCGGCCACCGGCCCCGCCAGGCGCATCCGGTAGGCCGAGTTGTAACCCGTCACCTCGAGCTCATAGGGCGGCTCGCCCCACTCGGCCCCCGGCTCGGAACATCGCCAATGCAGCAGACCCGCCTCGGCGTCCAGGCGCTCCAACACCACCCGCACCGTCCGGCCCGGCCGGCGCAGCACGCCCTTGTTGCTCATGGCGGCGATGGCCGTGAGGATGGACTCGATGCGCTCGCCTCCGGAGACTTCCTCCTGTACCGGCAGGGGCGAGGCCTCGGGCTCGGCGCTGCCGCGGAGGACCGCGTCATCCAGCAATGACAGGATTTGCCGCCCCTGCTCCGGGGAGACCCCCACGAGCTGGATGCCCAACGCGGTGCCCCGCCCCCCGGCATCGCTCCACCGGGCCTCCCCCACCAGGGGACCGATGGCCGTCCCGCCCGCGTCCAGACACACCCGCAGCGTCCGCTCGTGCATCAGCGCGTCCGCCACGCTCCCGGAGAGGGCCCACACCGCCGTGGGGCTCAGCAGCGTCGCCCGGCCCAGCACCAGTCCCTGCTCGGGCAGAACCACCTGGATGCCATCCGGACCATGGAGCGAGTACCCCGAGTACGGACCGGTGACCGATAGCCTTTCCGTGCTTCCCTGCATGGCATTCCCCCTGCTGTCACACGCGCGAGGCTCCCAATCGCTCTCAGGCATCAAGAAACACGCCCCACCATTCCCCGTCAAGCACCAGACTGAAAGTCATTGTTCCCTCCGCCGGATTGCGCTTGTCATGGAAAAGCATCACTCCCGCCGCACTGGGACGCCAGGGCTGTCAGGGAATGCGGGCAGCCTCCGCACACCGCGCGAGACCAATCCCTGTCTTGCCAGAGAGGGCTGGGAACTACCAGTTGAGGCGGAGGAGGAAGCTGCTGGCATCCTCGTCCGTCGGGATGCCCTCGATCTTCAGCTCATCCGGACCCATCGCCAGGGCGGCGGTGGTGCTGGACAGCACGATGCCGGCGTTCCAGGCGAGGCCAATCAGGTCCTGCGTGAAGACGAGCTCTCCGGAGTTGGGGCTCAGCCGGCGGTAGGAGTGCTCGCCGAAGGTGACCGCCACCGAGGCCGCGCCGGGGATGCCCTCCAGGGTGCGGTGCATGCCCGCCGTCATGGCTCCGAGGATCCGCACCCGGCCCACGGTGCTCCGGACGTAGGCGAGGCCCGCATCCTGGCCGGCCCGGAAGAGTGCCTCGCCGTAGGACTCGCCGCTGGCCTCCGCGGCCTGCCCGATGACGTCGAGCATCCTCAGCATCCAGGCCACCGGGTAGCGGTAGTTCTCCACCAGCCGGCCCACGTCACCGAGCTGGCGCCGCGCGAGCTCGCCCACCTCGGCCCCCCGGGCATCGGCCGACGCGAGAACCGCCTCGAGGAACACTCCGGGGACCTGATGGTCCGGACGGCACCTCGACAGCCGTGACAACAGCTGGGCACGCTGTTCCATCAGTTCCTCATTCTGCCACGACCGTCCAGGGCCGGTCACGCTGGCCACGCGGCTCTTCCCCCGGCGCTCCTCACGCTTCAGCGAGCAGGGGCGAGCGGACCGCCGACGAGACAATCCAGAGCTGATGGGAGGTCCGGGTGATGGCGATGTGCAGCCTGCGACGTGCCTCGTCATGAGCCGGATAGGCCCGCGCCGTCGCGTCCGGGATGACGACGTAGTCGAACTCGAGCCCCTTGACGTTGTCCACATCCGTCACGTCGACGCCCGGCTCGAAGGAGAAGTCTCCCTCCAGCACGAGACGGGCCCAGGACATGTCCGCGACGACGCGGTGGAAGGCGCGCGCCTGGTCGGGGCCGCTGGCGATGACGGCGACGGACGCGTGGGGCTCGCGCTCCAGCAGGTCGCGCAGCGCCTCGCCGATGAAGAGGTGGGCCTGGGCCTCGTCCGGGAAGTGGTGGAACCCCACGGGCGCTCCTTCGCGGCCCGCCTGGGGCACCGCCGTGGTGGCCTGCGTGCCCAACACCTTGCGCGCCAGCTCGGTCACCGGCCTGGGGCAGCGGTAGGACACCTGGAGCCGGCACGTGGCCGCGTCGCGGATGCCGAGCTCCGAGAGCACCGCGGGCCACCCCGCGAAGCTCGTCGAGGTCTGCTGCATCTCGTCGCCCGCCAGCGTGCAGCTCCGGGCCTCGCCCAGCAGCTTGCCCACCACGAACAGCTCGAAGAGGGAGAAGTCCTCGGTCTCGTCGAGCACGACATGCACCAGCCGGCCCACGGCGCCCAGGTTGCCTCCCTGGAAGCGCAGGAACAGCAACAGCGGCAGATCCTCCAGGTCCAGGGTACCGGCGAGCGCGTCGGGCGTGTCGCTCTCCAGGGACTTGCCGTCGAGCGTCTGGAGTCGCTCGGGGTCCACGCCCTCGAGCTCTTGCGAGAGCGGCGTGGCGATCTGCAGCATCGTGTGCCGCACCGTCTCGTCGACGGCGGTGAGCGGCAGGTCCCCATTCGAGCGGGAGACCACGCCCTCCAGGAAGCGCCGGTCGGTGAAGACCTCGGCGAGCCGCTTGCGCAAGGGCGGCAGGGTGGTGACGGAGGACTTGAGCACTCCCAGCCGGGCCGCGAGCGAGAGGCGCAGGGCCGGATGCCGCTTGAGCTTCGCGACGAGCGGTGGCGTGTCCTCCCACAGCTTGATGGCCTTGGCGCCGAACGAAATGCGCGCGGCCATGGCGGCCCAGGAGTCGAGCGTCTCGACGGAGACCTTGTCCAGCCCCAGTGGCGCGAGCAGGCGCCGGGAGAGCCTCGCCAGCCCCTCCTCGGGGACGATGACCTTCATCCGCGACTCGGGGTAGCGCGCGTGGTCGTCGAAGGCGATCTTCGCGAGCCGGTGGAGGGCCACCGTGGTCTTCCCGCTGCCCGCGCTCCCCAGCACGAGCAGCGGCTGGTCCGCGGCCACGCTCACGGCCTCGAACTGCTCGGCGTCGAGCATCGCCGTCACGTCGAGTGCCCCCTCGCGCCCCGAGGCCCCCTCCCCCACTCCGAGCTGACCCGGCCGCACCGCCGTCCCCGAGCCGCCCGCGAGCAGGGAGGAAGGTCCCGAGCCCAACAGCCGCCAGGTCCCCTCGGGCGTGCGCGCCAGCACGAGCGTGCCGGACTGGATGCGCGTCAGCCGCCCGCGCTCGATGACGACGAGCCGCCGCACCTCGACGGTGCCCTCGGAGAGCCGCTCGCCGAACCACTCCTCGTACGAGTCGCCCTCTCCATAGCGGTAGAAGACGCGGGCCACCGGGGCGAAGCGCCAGTCGATGATGCGGACGTCGGCGGACGCGTCGGCGAAGCTGGTGCGGCCCAGCAGGTAGTCCCGGATGCCCGCGGGCCCATCCACGCGCAGGTGCGCGAAGTACGGGGCGTTGGCCTCCGGCAGCACGGTCGTCCCCTGGCGCTCCAGGAGGGCGCGCGCCTGGTTCATCTGATGGAGCAGGTGCGGGAGATCCGCCACCGGTGCGGTGGCCGCCTCGTCACGCAGCACCTGCAACTGGGCGACGAGCCCTTGCGTCTCCTGATGACGGCTGTCGCCCCGCTGCCTCGCGGCCTCCAATGACGCGAGCACGCGACCGAGGAGTGCCTCCTCCTCCGCGATGATTGACTGTGCGTGCTGTGGAAGTTCTCCCACGGTGCTCCTCATGCCGAATCCGCCGGCCATCTTCACATCCACGCTCGGGATGTAACGACCTTTTTTCTCAGAAGCTGATCCATTCAGAACCAACGACAACAACAACAGATAGCAGCATTCCCCCCTGCTGAATGGAGCCCCGACCTCATGCGGATTGGAACATCGTGGATTGCATCATGGCTGCCGGTGTGGAGCCTCGCGCTGGTGCTCTCTCTCGCCCCTGCGTTCCCGGCGCTCGCCGACCCCCTGTCGGTGAGCCTCACGGCCGACAAGAGCAACTATGAGCGCGGTGAGCAGGCGACCCTGACCCTGGAGGTGAAGAACACCTCCCTCCTGCCCGTGACCGTCTCGTTCAGCAATGGACAGCGGTATGACTTCGCGGCGCGTGACGCCAATGGCACCACCGTGTGGACCTGGTCCCATGGCAAGTCCTTCGACCCGGGCTCGTCCAGCAGGACGCTGGCTCCGGGTGAGATCTGGCGGGCACAGGAGACCTGGGGCTTCGTCGATGACGCGGGGAGCGGCGTGTTCGACGGCACCCTCACCCTCAGCGGCACCTTCCTGGGCCAGTACCTGGGACGGAGCGGTCCCAAGGTGGCCACGCAGGATGTCGTCCTGTTCACCCCGGATCCCCTCCAGGTGACGTTCTCCACCGACAAGAGCCAGTACTCGCGGCTCTCGTCGTCGTCGGCCCGTCTGGTCCTGACGCTCACCAACATCGCGACCTACCCGGTGACGATCACCTCTCCGACCGAGCAGCTCCATGACTTCGGTGCCAGGAATTCCAGCGGGCAGACCGTGTGGACCTGGTCCCATGGCAAGACCTTCAACCAGACGCCGGCGCAGCTCGTGCTCGCCCCTGGCGAGTCGCTCGAGCTGACCGGGTCGTGGTCGTTCAAGAACAACAGCGGGTCCTCCGTCGCGGACGGGTACTACACGGTCAGCGGGACCTTCCTGGGCCAGTACCATGGCGCGGTTCCTCCCAAGGGTGGAGAGAGCCAGATCCGCGTGTACACGCTGTTCTGAGTGATGCTTCCGTAGGACCATGGGCGCCCTTCCGCGCGAGCTCCGGCGGAGGGGCCCCCTCGCTTCAGGCAAGGCCTCAGCGGATGAGGCCGCCCAGGAGTCCACCCAGACCTCCGCCGCCCTGGGAGCCGCCCCCCTCCGGCGTGTTTCCACCGCCGCCCAGGTTGGCGAGCATCGGCATCACCGTGAGGATGCCGCTCACCAGCTTCGGATCCAGCCGCGACTTGAGGAAGTTGAGCAGCAGCGGCGCCACCAGCGAGGCCTTGCCGGCGTCGATGTTGAAGCGCTGCAACAGCGCCACGATGCCCGCCACCTCGCCCGCCTGACCTCCGAGCCCGCCCAGCGCGCCCATCAGTCCACCGCCGCCCCCACCCGACTGCCCCTGTCCACCCAGGAGACCGCCCAGCCCACCCAGCAACCCGCCGCCACCGGACCCACCCTGTGGGGCCTGCCGCGCCGCCTGCTGTTCCCACCCCTGCATCTCGGGAATGGCCTGCCCCATTTGATCCGCCGCCTGCGCGCCCAGCTTCTCCTTCACGGTGCCCTGCACCAGCTTCAGCAACGAGCCCGCGAGGCCCTGCGCCTGGTTGGAGTCCACTCCCAGTTGCTGCGAGAGCTGCCCGATGAGGTCCATTCCGTCCTCCTCCGTGTCGTCAGAGAGCGGCGGTTCTAACGGACCTCGCCCCTCCTCCCACCGGAAAAACTACGTACGGGCTGGGGTGGACGTCCGTTGCAGGACGGAAATCGAGGGTGCCTCCGGGATAGTATCCCTCCCTGGGAGCCCACCTCATGAAGACGTCGCTTCACCTCGGACTGCTGCTCGCAACCCTTCCCCTGGGGGCCCTGGCCCAGACAGGCAAATACACCCCCTCCGGGAGCTGTGATGGACTCCCCAGCATCGACGTGACCACGCCTCGCGGCGTCTGCGTCGGTGTGGTCGCCGACGGCTTCCGCTTCCCCCGCACGGTGACGGCCCTCGCCGATGGCAGCCTCGTCGTGGTCGACATGGGCGGCTGGGTCCCCAGGAAGGGCTCGCTCTGGCGTCTCACCCCGGACGCCTCCTCCCATACGTATGTGAAGCGCAAGCTGCTCGATGGCCTCGACCGCCCCCATGGCTCGGCCATCGGCCCCGATGGGCTGCTCTACATCGGGGAGATCTCCCGTGTGATCCGCCTCGACCCCGATGCGGCCGATCCCGCCTCCACGAGGGAGACCGTCGTCGGCGATCTGCCCACGGATGGGCGGCATCCCCTGACGGCCATCCTCTTCGACAAACAAGGCTACCTGTATGTCAATCTCGGCTCCGCCTCGGACAACTGCGAGCCCACCAAAGGCTATCGCAATGCCGATCGCCGCACCTGTCCCGAGGCGCAAGGCCCTTCCGCGCGAGGCGTCATCCGGCGCTACGCCCTGACCGGCCCCAACCGCACCGCCACCCGGTGGATGAACTACGCCGTCGGGCTGCGCAACTCCATGGCCATGGCCATCCACCCCGAGTCGGGGCTGTTCGTCCAGGGCGAGAACTCCCGCGACTCCATCCACAGGGCCGACAGCACCCTCGATGATCGCACCGAGCCTCGCGAGGAGCTCAACATCATCGTCCCGTGGCAGGACTATGGCTGGCCCTATTGCTACGACGGCAACAAGGCCAGTCCCGAGTTCAAGGGCTTCGACTGCTCGCGCATGCGCCAGCCCGCGCTCCAGCTGCCGGCCCACGTGGCACCCCTTGGCATGGCGTACTACTCCGGCGGCATGTTCCCCGGCTGGTACAAGGGCAAGCTGCTCGTCACGTACCACGGGTACCGGGACTTCGGGCAGAAGCTCGTCGCCATCCCCACCGATGCCACTGGCAAGCCCACCGGCGAGCCCTTCGAGATCATCAAGGGCTGGTACAAGAAGGGCACCCAGCCCCTGGGTGCTCCCGTCGGCGTGAGCGTGGCCCGGGATGGCTCCATCTTCGTCGTCGAGGACAAGAACGGCACCGTGCTGCGTCTGTTCTTCGATCCCTCGAAGGGTGATGGCATCCCCTCGCCCGGGCTGTCCGTCAATCCTGGCAAGGACGCCGAACAGGATGCGCGCTGCCGCGAGCTCGCCACGCGCGACGACTCGTTCTCACGAATCCAGCGCGACATCATCGATCCGCTCTGCACGAGCTGCCACGGCGCCGCCGGTGGCAACGCCGGCAACCTCCGCCTCGCGCGCTGCGATGACATCGGCAACGCGCAGCGGTTGCTCGCGCCCCGCCCCGGGCACTCACCCTTCGTCATTCCCCGCGACCTCGAGAGCGAGCTCTACCTGCGCCTCCAGGGCACCACACCCGGTCTCCCTCCCATGCCCGCCGGAGGTTTGAATCCCGAACAGCTCGAGGTGGTGGAGAGTTGGATAAAGGAGGGAGCTCCCGTTCCCAGCGCCCAGAAGGCTGGCACGAACAAGGCGATGGCCACCGACAGCACGCCCTGAGTCGCACCCCTCACACACTTTTCCCGACTCGTCAGGGCTTCCAGAATACGACAGCACTACGGGTCTCGTGACTCGCGAGGCTGCGCGCCCCTCTCCACCAGTGGAATACTTCCATTGTCAGGCTTGGCATTGGGGGGTGCGAGATGAGGCAAGAGCCAGGTCTCAGTGGCATCGCTTCATGGAACAGCAGCAGGTGGGGATGTCTCGAACGCAGACTCTGGACCTTCGGTGTGCTGCTGGCCCTGCTCACCAGCCAGACGGCACGGGCCGAGGGACTTCCCTCCACGCTGCGCGCCTCTCTCATGGTGCGCATCCTCGCCTACGACCGGAGGATGGGGACCCTCCCTCCGCCCCTGACCGTGGTCGTCCTTCATCTCGCGGGCAACGAGGGCTCGGAGCGGACGGCCCGGGAGTTCACCCGCGCGCTGGAGACGGCCTCGCGAGGGAGGTCCATCCTGGGCCGGCCCGTGCGCATCCTCCGCATCGGCTTCCGTAATCCATCCCAGCTCCAGGCGGAGCTCACCGAGGCCCGTGCGGCGGCGCTCTATGCCTGCGAGGGACTGGAGGCCTACACGGACCGCATCGCCCGGGTGACGAGGCACCTGTCCGTCCTCTCCTTCACCGGGAGCCGCGCACAAGTCGACGAGGGCCTGGCCATCGGCCTCAGCCGCCAGGGGGACTCGCCCATCATCCTCGTCCATCTCTCGGCGGCCCGGGAGGAGGGCGCGGACCTCGATGCCGGCCTGCTCAGCCTCTCCCAGCTCGTCAACCCGGAGGGGCGTGAGCCATGAACCTCATCCCCCGTCATCTCTCCCTGCGGGCCCGGCTGATCTCCCTGGTGGTGCTCCTCATCACCGCCTTCGCCCTCTTCTTCCTCCTCTTCTTCCCCGCGCGCATGGATGACCAGGCGCGGCACTTGATGCTCGGCCGCGCCATGGGACTCACCCGGCTGCTGGCCAGCGCCACCGAGCCGGCGCTCGACTTCGGAGACCCCGCCTACGGCAAGCGGCACCTCGAGACGCTCGACTCCATCCCGGAGGCCGTCTTCGCCCTGCTGCTGCGCGAGGATGGAACCCCCCTGTCCACCTGGCACCCGGAGCGCGCCCCGAAGGAGCCTCTCGAGGCCAGACAGGGGGCGTTCATCCACGGGCAGGAGGTGATCTCCCGGGTCGACATCCATACCCGGGGAGGCCAGCAGGGCACGCTGCTCCTGGGCTTCAGCCTCGCCGAGATGCAGCGGGAGAGCCGGCGCAACCAGCAGCTCGCCGCGCTCATCTCCGCGCTCATCATCGGCATCGGGATGCTGGCCGCCTCCGCGCTGGGGACCCTGCTGGTCCAGCCCCTCAAGCGCGTCACCCGCGTGGCGCTGCGCATCTCCGAGGGAGACCTCGGCGCCCGGGGAGAGCTCGACCTCAGCCGGCGCGACGAGACGGGCACCCTGGCCGCCGCGCTCTCGCGCATGCTGGACCGGCTGTACGAACAGCGCGCCCTCATCGAGTCCCAGGTGCGCGAGCTGCGCAGCACCCAGGAGCAGCTCATCGTCGCGGACCGGCGCACCTCCGTGGGCACGCTCGCGGCCGGCGTGGCGCATGAGATCAACAACCCCCTCGCCTACGTCACCGCCAATCTCCAGTTCGCCCTGCGCGAGCTGCCACAATTGAAGCGCCTCGCCCGCGAGGGGACCCCGGACACCCCGTCCACGCAGGAAGAGGAGGACTGGGAGGAGGTGCTCAACGCCCTCTCCGAGGCCCGCGAGGGTTGCGCGCGCGTGCAGCACATCGTCCAGAGCCTCAAGTCCTTCTCGCGCGGGGACGAGGACAAGCGCGAGCCCACGGACCTGGGACACACCCTGGAGACCGCCATCAACATGGCGGGCAATGAGATCCGCCACCGCGCCCGCCTGGTGCGCGACTACCAGCACGTCCCGCCCGTCGAGGCCAACGAGGTCCGGCTGGCCCAGGTCTTCCTCAACCTGCTCATCAACGCCGCGCACGCCATCGAGCCGGGGGCCGCGGACCAGAATGAGATCCGCATCTCCACCCATCTGGGAGAGGACGGACGGGTGCGGGTGGCCATCACCGACACCGGCAGCGGGATGACCCCCGAGGTCCGCGGCCGTCTCTTCACTCCCTTCTTCACCACCAAGCCGGTGGGCGTGGGCACCGGGCTCGGACTGTCCGTCTGCGAGGGAATCGTCACCAGTCTGGGAGGCACCATCGAGGTCCAGAGCGAGCCGGGAGAAGGGAGCACCTTCACGGTGGTGCTCCCGCCCTGCACCACCGCGGCGCACGACGGCGCGGACGAGCCAGCCGCACCGCTCCCCCGGGCGAAGCGGTCACGCATCCTGGTGGTGGATGACGAGCCCCTGGTGGGAGCCGCGCTCCGCAGGGCCCTGGGCCGCGAGCACGAGGTATTCGTGACGACGGGCGCACGCGAGGCCCTGACCCGGATGCGGCAGGGGCCCCCCTTCGACGTCATCCTGTGCGACCTGATGATGCCGGAGATGACCGGCATGGAGCTCTACACCGAGCTCCAGCGGACGAACCCCGAGCAGGCCAGGAGGGTGCTCTTCCTCTCCGGCGGTGCCTTCACCGAGACGACCCGCGCCTTCCTCGAGCTGCACCAGGAGCGGGCGATGGGCAAGCCCATCGACATGGACACCCTGCGCGAGCGGCTCCGCGTCCTGCTCGAAGGCCACGAGCCCCCCTCCTCCCACCCCGTCATGAGTTGAGCCCATTCCCACATGCCGCCCTCTCCCCTGATTCCCTGGCGCCGCATGCTGCTCCTGGCCACGGCGCTGTCGGCCCTTCCCGCCCACGCGCATGACGACCCGGCTCCGGAAGAGCACTCCGAGCCCGAGTGGACGCAATCCCTCTCATTGGAGGAGTTGCTCCAGGTGGAGCTCTCCGCGCCCTCCAAGCGCCTCCAGAAGGCCCGGGAGGCACCCGGCGTGGCCTCGGTGGTGACACGGGAGCAGTTGCAGCGCTTCGGCTGGACGACGCTCGAGGACATCCTCATCAGCCAGCCCGGCTTCTTCGCCTCGCACGACTACGAGCGCAATACGGTGGGAGCCCGCGGCCTTTGGGAGGGGTGGAACAACAACCACCTGCTGCTGCTGGTGGACGGCGTGCCCATGAACGACAACGACACGGCCGCCGCGTTCACCTGGGACATCACCCCCCTCTTCCTGGTGAAGAGCGTGGAGATCCTCCGCGGCCCCGCCTCCTCCCTTTACGGCTCCAGCGCCATCCACGGTGTCATCGCCATCAATACCCTCTCCTCGGCGCGCACCCTGAGCGAGGGCGAGCGGCTGGAGATCAACAGCGAGGCGCGGCTGCGTTTCGGCAGCCAGGGCACCGCCGCCGTGGATGCGGTCGCCGTCACCCGCTCCCGGCACGTCTCCGCGGTGGTCGGATTCCAGCACCTCCGCACGGATGGCTTTTCCTATCTCTCGTATGACGGCTCGGGGCGCACCGATGCCACGGGCGCGCTCCAGCGCTTCACCATCCGCGACAACCATGAGAGTGATTACCTCTTCGTGAAGCTGGAGGCGCTCGAGGCCCTGGAGGGATTGTCCCTTCAGTACCATCTCCAGGACTGGAGCTACAGAACCGGCCACGGCTGGAACTTCTGGGTACCGGACATCGAAGAGCCCATGAGGGACCGCCGGCACATCGCGGTGCTGCGCTACCGCTCCGCGCCCGGTGGCACGCTGGAGCAGGAGTATGTCTTCAAGTACCAACGGCACGAGTACGACAACCACGTGCGCTTCTATCCGAACGGCGCGCTCGATGGGCGCTACCCCTCCGGGGTGACCGAGGTGTTCAAGAGCGCCGTCAACGAGCTCTTCGGACGGGCCCAGCTCTCGGCCAGCCTGCTGGACGGGCACCTCTCCCTGCTCGGCGGCGTGGAGTACGGCACCACCCTGTACCATGGCGACGAGCAGCACTACAGCAACGCCGACCTCTCCGACGAGGAGGGGGACTACCCCGCCTCGGAGACCCGGGTGCTGCTCCGCCCCCTCTACGCACCCATCCTCGACGAGCCGTTCAACAAGGCAGGCGCCTACGCCCAGCTCGCCTGGAGCCGGATGCTGGAGCTTCCCCTGTCACTGACCCTGGGGCTGCGCTACGACTTCCAGTTCTTCCACTACCGTGACCCGCGACAGCCGGACTCGCCCCGGCGCTACAAGTCCTATGAGCAGCTCAGTCCGCGGCTGTCGCTGGTGTTCCTCCCCAGCTCCGCGCTCAGCCTCAAGCTCCAGGCCGGCCGCGCCTTCCGTGCACCCTCCTCGGGCGAGCTCTTCGGCACCGACACCTGGATGCTGGACTCCAATGTCGAGGTGCTGCGTCCCGAGCGGGTCACCACCTTCGACCTCGGCGCCGACTGGAGCATCCGCCCGAATCTCAGCTGGCGGAACACCCTCTTCCACTCGAGCTACGACAACCTCATCGGCTACAGCAACGAGAACGCACTCAACAACCTCTTCACCCAGACCCACGCGGGCCTGGAGTCCGAGCTCATGGCGGAGGTGGACCTGGGAAGGCAGGGCCGGGTGTCGGCGTTCGGCAGCTATACCTACGTGCGGCTGCTCGGTGGCTCCGACCCGGATGGCGTGTCACCCTCCAATGCTGGGCACCTCACCTGGGCCCCCGCCCACCTGGCCAAGGCCGGGGCCAGCTACCGGCGGGAGCGCTTCAGCCTCGCGCTCCAGGGGCGCTACCAGAGCGAGGTACACCGCCGCGAGGAGGAGCTGCTGACCCCCTCGTACGCCGCCGTGCGGCCCTCGGTGGTGCCCGCCTGGTTCCGGTTCGATGCCAACGCCCGCTTCCAGCTCACCGGCTGGGCCACCGCCGAGCTCAAGGTGACCAACCTGCTGAACACGCGGAGCTACCTGGTGAAGACCGGCGACTTCCCCTTCGACTACCAGATGGAGGGCCGCCGCGTCTTCGCGAGCGTGGAGATCGACCTCTGATCGTCCCCGCCAGGGACGGGGCCACGTTGTAGAATGGGCGCTCCCATGAGAACGCCGCTGGCTCCGCTCCTCACCGTCTCGCTCCTCGTCCTGCTCGCCGGCTGCCGACGCCCGCACTCCTCCTCGCAGGTGGATGCGGGCACCCCGGGCGCCGCCGTGAAGGGGCCCCAGGGCACCGTGACGGTGAAGGGCTCGGACACGATGGTCCTCCTGGGACAACGCTGGGCCGAGCGATTCATGAAGACGCACCCGGGCGCGAAGATCCAGGTGACGGGTGGCGGCTCGGGGACGGGCATCGCGGCGCTCATCAACGGCACCACGGACATCGCCATGTCCAGCCGCCCCATCAAGGAGGCCGAGAGGCAGCTGGCGCGGCAGCGCTACCCCCACGGCCCGGTGGAGGTCCCCGTCGCCCGGGACGGCATCACCTTCTACGTCCACGAGTCCAATCCGGTGGACGCCCTCACCATCGCGCAACTCAAGGGCATCTACCTGGGTGACATCACCCGCTGGAAGGACGTGGGTGGCAAGGACGCCCCCATCGTCCTCTACTCGCGGGAGAACTCCTCGGGCACCTACACCTTCGTCAAGGACGAGGTGCTCGGCGGCGAGGACTTCACCCCGCGCGCCATGACGATGCCCGGCACCGCGGCGGTGGTGCATGCGGTGGGCCTGGAGCGCAACGGCATCGGCTACGGGGGTTCCGCCTACGCCAGGGGCATCAAGGAGCTGAAGGTGAAGAAGGACGCCCAGGGCGAGGCCGTCGCCCCCACCTCGGAGAACATCCAGAGCGGCGCCTACCCCCTGTCGCGCAGGCTCTTCTTCTACCTGCCCCGCGAGGCGGCCGGCATCGACAAGGAGTTCATCGACTACACCCTGTCGCCCGAGGGACAGCAGATCGTCCTCGAGGTGGGCTACTTCCCCGAGAAGTAGTCTCCGACCCGCTGGCACGGGCGGCCCGGGATTGCGTAGGCTGCACCCATGATTCAGGGCTCGGGCCGCTGCCACTATCACCCGGAGCGCACCGGGCTGGGCATCTGCGTGGAGTGCCGCCGCGTCATCTGCCGCGAGTGCACCACGCAGTTCGAGGGCATCAATCGGTGCGCCAGCTGCCTGGAGAAGCGGCTCAAGTCGCTGCAGGGGCTGGAGGAGCGCCGGGAATGGACGGTGGGCAACGTGCTGCTGGCCCTCATCGGCGCCGCCGTTCTCTACGGGGGTGTCCTGTTGCTCGCCCACATGGCGGCGGAGCTCTGACATGGCCGTCTCCGCGCTCGAACTGCGCCCCCGGGGGCCGGTGGCGATCCTGGACGCGGGCCTGCGCGTGTGCGTGCGCGGCTCCGGCGTGTGGGCCCTCACCCTGCCCGGCGGAGCGCTCGTCACCGCCGCGCTGATGCACCTGACGGACGCGGTCATGAACAACCGCTCCCTGTCCCAGCCCGCGCTCTGGTTCACCCTGGCCTGGCTGGCCCGGGGCGTCTTCCAGGGCGCCGCCTGCCACCACGTGCAGGAGCTGCTGCTCGGCCAGGGCCCCGGAGAGCCCACGGCGTGGGGCTCGCTGCGCGCCGCGCTGGCCCGCGCGCCGAGTCTCCTGTGCGCCGTGGCGTACCTCTTCCTCTTCAACCTGCTGTCGCTCAGCCTCTCGCTGGGCTCCGCCTTCCTCTTCCTGTCCGCGCACCTGGTGGGCTACGCCGCCACGATGCAGGGCCGCGGCAGCCCCCTGGGCCTGTACGGGCTGTGCTCGAAGATGCTCGGCCCGGCGCGCTCCGGCGCCACCGGGGTGCGCATCCTGCTGCTGGTGCAGTTCCTGGTCTTCTTCAACCTCCACATCGGCGTCAACGCCCTGCTCTACGTCGGCCGCAAGCTGCTCGGTATCGATCTCACCTTCGCCGAGCGCTTCGCCTCGCTGGACAACACGCCCTGGCTCGTCTTCCTCGTGGCCGTCACCTTCACCCTCTTCGAGCCGCTGCGCGCCGCCACGGCCACGCTGCTGCTGGTGGATGGGCGGGTCCGTCAGGAGGGGTTGGATCTGCTGGCGGCGGTGCAACAGCTGCCCTCGAAGCTCCCGGCCGGGCGCGCGGGAGTCCGGAGCGCGGCGCTCGTCCTGTTCGCGCTCGTGGGCACCTGCCTGCTGGCCACGCCAGCCCGGGCGCAACAGTCGGAGGAACCCGAGTCCCTCGCGGACACGGGGCAGCGCCTGGAGAGTCTGGCCGAGTTCTGCGAGTGGGAGGAATCGGCGGCGGCTTCGTGGAAGCAGACCGCCGCCTCGCTGAGCCCGGCCGAGGCCCGGAAGTTCCAGCGGCTCGTGCACGGCGTGGAAGCGGACGTGTACGAGAACGAGGACTGCGGGGCCATGGAGCGGCTCGATCTGGGCGTCTCCCTGGCGCAACAGACGGCGGAGCTGGAGAAGGCGCAGGCGGACGCACGGGCCTCCCAGGCCCGCGCCCGGGACATCCTCGCGCGGCCCGAGTTCCAGGTGCCCGACCCCGAGGAGCAGAAGGAGAAGGAGAAGGCGCCCACCGAGCCGGAGCCCGAAGGCCCCTGGCAGAAGTTCCTCAAGTGGTTGGGCGAGTGGCTGAAGAAGCTCTTCGAGCGGGATGAGCCCGCTCCGGTGAAGCCCTCGAACTGGTCCGGCCTCAGCGGCCTGAACGTGGCCAACGTGCTGGTGGTGGTCCTCGTCGCCGGAGTGCTGGTGGTGCTCGCGTTGCTGCTGCTGCGCGCGCTCGGCAAGAACGCGAAGGACGAGGGGGAGCGGCTCGAGGTGAGCACCCAGGACGCGACGACGCTGGCGGCGGATCCGACGAATGCCCTCTCCCGCCCGCCCGAGGGCTGGGCCCAGCTCGCCGACGAGCTGGCCGCCCGGGGCGAGTACCGCGAGGCGGTGCGCAGCCTGTACCTCGCCCTGCTCTCCCGGCTGCATCGGGATGGCGTCATCCACTACGACACCACGCTGAGCAATTGGGACTACCTGCGCCAGTTCAAGGGCCGCCGCGAGTGGGTGCCGCCCTTCCGTGAGCTGACGCTGCGCTTCGACTTCGCCTGGTACGGCAACCTGCCGGTGGGCTCGGACGGCTACCGCGACTTCCGCGCGCTGTGCGCCCCGCTGCTGTCCACCCCCGCCACCCCGGAGGCCGCCAGTGCGTGACCGTTTTCCGCTGGTGGTGGTGGGAGGGCTGATCGTCACCGCCCTGCTGGGCTCGTGGCTGGTGCGCGGCGCGGCCCGGGGCGGCTTCGCCGACACGCTCTCCACCTGGCGCGCCCAGCCAGATGGGGCACGCGGCCTCTACCTGCTCGCCGAGGAGAGCGGCCTGGCCGTCCTCCGCCGCACCGCGGACCTGCAGATCGTCCAGGGCATGGGCTCGCCAGTGCTGCTCGCGGTGGAGGTGGAGGATGCCCGCGAGGACGACCCGGACGAGACGGCGCTCGCCTCCGGCTCGGATGATGAGGAGGAGGAGGACGACGAGGAGGTGCCGCGTCACGGCCTCAACCGGCTGCACGTGCCCGAGCTGAGCGAGGCCGAGACGGAGAAGCTGCTCGACCACGTGCGCGAGGGGCACCACCTCGTCTACGTCCCCTGGGGCTCGAAGGAGAACCGGCTGCTGGACGCGGTGGGGGTGAAGCTCCGCAAGGCGGACACCTCGCTGCCCATGCGCACGCTCGTCCCGCCGCTGTCCAGCCCGTACACGTTGGGCGTGGAGCGCGTGGAGGCGAAGGTGCAGGCCTACCTGACGCTGCCCGAGACGGGCGCCGTGCCACTGCTCGAGGACGAGCCGCTGGGGCTGACGGTGGCGGCGGTGGTGCCGTACGGCGCGGGCAAGGTGCTGGTGGTGGGCGCGCCGGAGCTGGCGATGAACCAGGCGCTCGCGCGCGCGGACAACGCGCAGTTCTGGCTGAGCGCCTTGAGGGCACTGGGCCCGGGCCCCTACGAATTCGACGAGCACCACCACGGCTTCACCAACGAGCGCTCCCTCGTGGACTTCGCCCGCCGCTACGGCCTGCACTTCGCGGTGGCGCAGTTGCTGTTGGGGCTGAGCCTGTGGGCGGTGGCGCTCAAACGCTTCGGCCGGCCGCGTCCGCCGCCCGAGTCCGTGCGCGTGGGGGCCACCGACGCCCTCTTCGCGATGAGCCGCCTGTACCGCGAGGGCCGCCACCACGCCTTCGCCGCCGGCCTCATCACCCGGGGCCTCACCCAGGAGCTGGCCCTGCACGCGGGCCTGCCCGCCCACGCCCCCGTGAAGGCCGTCTCCGAGGGACTGGCCGCGCGCGGGCGGGAGGACCTGGCCAACGGCCTGCGCGCCATCGCCCGCAACACCGAGTCCACCGCCAGCGAGAGTGATTTGCAGCAGCTGGCCACGCGCGCCGCGACGCTGCGCCAGCGCATCCATCCTTCCGGGCCGCCGCCGGGCGAGTCCGCCATGTCGAGAGCCGAGGAGTCATGACCCTGCCCACCATCGCCCCCCAACCGCCCGCCACCGCCAGCAACGCCGTGGCCGCCGCCCATGCCATCCGCGAGGGCGTGCTCTCCGAGGTGCGCAAGGCCGTCGTCGGCCAGGACGAGCCGCTGGAGCTGATGCTCGTCGGCCTCATCGCCGGTGGCCACGTGCTGCTGGAGGGCGTGCCCGGCGTGGCCAAGACGCTGATGGCCAAGGCGCTCGCGCGGAGCGTCAGCTCGGACTTCAAGCGCATCCAGTTCACCCCGGATCTGATGCCCGCCGACATCCTGGGCACCAGCATCTTCGACCTGAAGAGCCAGTCCTTCGTGCTGGTTCGCGGCCCCATCTTCACGGACCTGCTGCTGGCGGATGAGATCAACCGCGCCCCCGCCAAGACGCAGTCCGCGCTGCTGGAGGCCATGCAGGAGCGCGCCGTGTCGCTGGAGGGCCGCAACCTGCCGCTCTCGCCGCTCTTCACGGTGTTCGCCACGCAGAACCCGGTGGAGTCCGAGGGCACCTATCCGCTGCCCGAGGCGCAGCTCGACCGCTTCCTCCTGAAGATCGACGTGGGCTACCCGGCGCCCGAGGAGGAGGACGCCATCCTCGCCTCGGTGCACCGGGGCTTCGACGCGGGCGATCTGACGCGCGCGGGCGTGGGAGCGGCGGTGACGAAGGAGGGGCTGCTGGCGGCGCGGGCGGCGCTCAACGAGGTGACGGTGGAGCCGCCGGTGCTCTCCTATGTGCGCAAGCTGGTGGCGGCCACGCGCACCTCCAGCCGCATCCGGCTGGGCGCGGGGCCTCGCGCGGGCGTGCACCTGCTGCTGGCCTCGAAGGCGCTGGCGGCGCTGCGAGGCCGGGGCTTCGTCACACCGGATGACGTGCGCTTCCTGGCCGCGCCGGTATTGAAGCACCGCCTGCTGTTGTCGCCGGACGCGGAGCTGGACGGAGCCACGCCCTCGGACGTGCTGCGCGAGGTGGTGCAGTCCGTCGAGGTTCCCCGGTGATTCCCACCGGGCGCCTCTGGGTGCTGCTGTGCTTGCTGGCCGTGCCGATGATGGCGGCGGGATTCTTCCCGGGCCTCGGCGGCGTGGTGCTGGTGCTGGACGCGCTCGGGCTGGCGCTGGCGGGGGTGGACTTCCTGCTGGCCCGCCGGGTGCGTCTGGAGGTGAGCCGGAAGCTGCCGGCCCGTCTGTCGGTGGGGGTACCCAACAAGGTAGAGCTGCTGCTGGTGCACCGGGGCGGCCAGGCGGTGGACGTGCGGGTGCGTGACGACGTGCCCGAGTCCTTCACCGCCGAGCCCGAGGAGGCTCCGCTGCACCTGCCCGCGAACAGCCAGACGCGCTGGGTGTACCGGGTGACGCCGGTGAAGCGCGGCAAGTTCGGTTTCGGGGACGTGCACGTGCGGGTGCGCGGGCCGCTGGGGCTCGTCTTCCACGAGCGGCACGTGCGCGCGGAGCAGAAGGTGTCGGTGTTCCCGGATCTGCGAGGCGCGAGCCGCCTGCTGCTGTCCGGCGCGGCGTTGGATCTGGTGAACCTGGGCCTGCGGCAGTTGCGGCGGGATGGCCGGGGCAGCGAGTTCGCGCGCCTGAGGGACTACGCGCAGGGAGACTCGGTGCGCGAGGTGGACTGGAAGGCCACGGCACGGCGCACGAGGCCGGTGACGCGGGTGATGGAGTCCGAGCGCTCACAGTCCATCCTCATCTGCGTGGACGCGGGCCGCTCGATGGCGGCGCAGGTGGACGGACTGACCAAGCTGGACCATGCCGTCAACGCGGCGCTCTTCCTGGCCTTCGTGGCGGTGCGAAACGGGGACCGGGTGGGGCTGGCCGTGTTCGCGGACGGGGTGAAGGCGTACCTCCCTCCGGCGGCGGGCCGCATGCAGTACCGGAAGATATTGGACACGCTCTACTCCACCACGCCGAGCCTCACGTACGTGGACTACCTGGCGCTCTTCAAGGAGCTGAACGTGCGCCTCACGCGGCGCAGCCTGCTGTGCGTGTTCACGGACTTCCTCGACGAGGAGCAGGCCTCCACGATGGTGGCACCGTTGCACCGGCTGGCGCGGAGACACGTGCCCCTGTGTCTGTCCGTGCGGGACACGGCGCTGGCGAACCTGCTGCGCACGCCACCCGCGGGCGCCGAACAGGCCTTCCAGCAGGCCGTGGCCAGCGAGCTGCTCACGGACCGCGAGTCCCTCAAGGCGAAGGTGAGCTCCGGGGGCGTGCAGATGCTGGATGTGCAGCCGGATGAGCTGAGCCTCGCCGCGGTGAACCGTTACCTGGACATCAAGGCGCGCGGCGTTCTGTAGGTCCTACGCCGCGGCCTCGCCCCAGCGCTGGCGGACCAGCTCGAGGGTGCGAGCATTCTCGGGCACCTGGCGCAGGAAGCGCTCGCGGGCCGCGGGGTCTGGAATGTCGTCGGCGCGTGCTCGCACACACTCATAGGCCTCCCGAAGGGCCATCTCCCCCGTGCAGTCATCCCCTTCCGCGAAGCAGGCCTCCGCCAGCGCCAGGTGCATGGCGACCGCGTACACACCCCAGCTGCCCATGCGCGCCACATCCTGCACACCCAGGTCCGCCACCTGCCGGGCCTCCGTGGCTCGTCCCTGGGCGAGCAACACGTTGCTGAGCACCGTGCGCGCATAGACCAGGTAGGACAGGAAGGGCGTCAGAAGCTCACAGGCCCTGCGGGCATACACCTCGGCTTCATGGAGCTCGCCGCTGGCCGCCACCACCTTCGCCAGCATCGCGTGCGCCGTGCCCTGTTTGAAGGACAGGAAGTCTCCATTTCCCATCCACTCGCGAACCAGCGCCCGCGCCTCGCGCTGATGCTCCGGATCGGCGCTGCCCGCCAACGCCTGGATCAGATGATGCCGGGCATGGGCTCCCACGAGACGATGATCCGTCCGCTGAGAGGTGGCGACCGAATCCCGCAGCCGCTCCAGGGCACCGGGCAATACCCCCAGGGCGTCCAGGGCCATCCCCGACAGGGTCTCCAGCGCGCTCGCGTTGCGCTCGGAGCCGATCTCCTGGAAGTCCCGCGTGCCCAGCTCGGCCACCAGGAAGGCCTGCCAGGGCCTGGCCTCGATGAGGTGAAGGAAATAGCCCTGCATGAATCTCATCCAGCCACGCGCCACCGGATCATCGTTCACGATGTCGGCGCCCACCTCGATGATGCGCCCGAGCAGTTGTTCCATTCCCTGGCGCGAACCGGACCAGGCCACGGTGAGACCCAGCAGGGCAACGGATTCGATATAGGCGGCGAGCGCCTCGGGCTCCGGAGAGGTGCGCAGCAGGAGCTCACTCAGCCTGACCGCCCGCTCCTGTTGACCGTCCTGCGCGGTCCCGAGAATCAGGCCTCCCATCAACCTGCACCACAATCGGCTGCCCGCCTTCAACTCGGACACCACCGGCATCCCGAGCTCCAGCGCCCTCTGGTTCTGCTCCAGCCAGATGGCCACCACGGCCTGGAGCGCGCGCAACCGGGACAGGGCCTCGCCGCCCACGCCACAGGCCAGGGCCGACTCCACACATTGGAGGCACCCCTGCAAGGCATTGCGTTCGAAGAGCTGCTCGGCGGCCCGGGTATGGAAATGGGCCGCGAGCGCCAACTGCAGCCCGAGCTGGTAATGCGTGGCGAGCACCACCAGGTCGGTCTCCCCCATCCGCTCCAGCCAGGCGCCGGCCAATCCGTGGCCCTTGGGCCGATAGTTGTCGGGCACCAGGCCATAGGCCGCGTCCCGCACGAGCGCGTGCCGGAAGCGGTACTCGACCGTGCCGGGGAAGCGGCTGTCGGGCTGCGGCTCGATGACCTCCTGCGCCACGAGCTGCCGGAGGTGCTGCGCCAGCATGTCCGTCGCGTCCTGCCAGCCCAGCAACTCCCCTACCCCCTGGGCCCAGAAGGTGCGGCCGAAGAAGCTGGCGGCCAGCAACACCTGGCGGGCCCCGGCCTCCATCCGTGTCAGACGCGACTGGAGCACCGCCAGCACCGTCTCCGGCGCGGCCTCCCCGCGCCCCTCGGCCGCCACGCGGATGAGCTCCTCCAGGAAGAGCGCGTTGCCGTCGGACTGCTCCACGACCCTCTGCACGACGGTGTCGGAGACCCGCGACCCGAGCACCTCGCGCGCCAGCCGGGCGCTGGCCTTGCGGCTCAAACCCTGTAGCGGCAACTCCTGAAGGGAGGGCGACCACAACCCGGGAAAGAGCTCCTTCACCTCCGGCCGCGCCAGCGCCAGCACCATCAATGGCCGCCTGGCCAGCTCCCGCAGCACCTCGTCCACCAGCTTGATGGTGAGCGCATCGCTCCAGTGCAGATCCTCCAACACCAGCAGCACCGGCTGATGGGCACACTCCGCGCCCAGGAAGGACACCAACGCCCGGCTCACCTGAGCGCTCATCAGCCGCGGATCGCCGCGCGCGGCACGCAGACGTGGACTCGCCTCCCCGGGGAAGGGAATGGCGCACAGCTCCCCCAGGGACTCGACGACATCCTGGGCCTCCTGCTCGGGCAGGTGCCGGGCCACGCGCTGGTACAGCCGGGTCCGACGTGCCTCCAGGTTCTCCCCTTCCACGATGCCGCACAGCCGTCGCAACGCCTGTCCCAGCAGGCTGTACGAGGCTCCCGCGCTCATCGGGTCTCCTCTCCCCAGCAGCACCATCACCCGCTGCTCCTGGCGCTCGATGCGGCGGAGGAACTCGTGGCGCAGCCGGGACTTGCCCACGCCCGCGGGGGCAGTCACCAGAAGGGCCCGGGCGGCTGGCGCCTCGATACAGGAGTCGAGGGTGATGTCGAGCCGGGCCAGCTCCTGCTCGCGCCCCACGCAGGGGGTGGGCTTGCCCAGCAGCGGACGGGACGCATCGGCGCTGAGCTGCTCGCCTTGCAGCAGGAAGGTGCCCGCCGAGGAGCGCGAGAGCTGGAAGCCGGGCCCCAGCAAGCCGGCCGTCACCTCATCCAACACCACACAGGAGGAGGCGGGCATCCACTCGAGCTGGCGCAACAGCCGCCCCCCCCTGTCCATGGCATCACCCACCGGCAGGTGCTCATTGATGACGCCCAGGCCCGTCACCAGCACGACGGCGGCCTCGGGCCAGCGCTCCTTGAAGGTGAGCGCGCACCGGGCCGCCAGGGCGGCCTGATCCGTGGCACTGCCGCGCTCCGGCACCAGCGTGGCCACCAGCGAGCCGTCCGCCAGCAGCTCCACCCGGGCGCCATGGGGAGCGAGCGCCACGCGCAGCGCGTCCAGCGAGGAGGCCCAGGCCCGCTCCATCGGCCCCTGCTCACCGGGCCGCACCCCCAACAGGGACACCAGCAAGACACTGACGAGTTGCTGCTCGGCCCCGGCCAGGCTGGGAGGGCGCGAGTCCTCCATGGCGCGGGGCAACAACAACTCGGGCACGGACTCCAGCGCGGAGAGCGCCTCCAGCAGGGTGGAGGCGTCCAGCAGCCGCCGCCGCGGATCCTTGGCCAGCATGCGGTCCACCAGCACCTGCACGCCCGGGGGCAGCCCGGTGCGCAGCGTGTGCAGGGGGGCGGGTTCGGTGAAGAGAATCTTGGCCAGCGCGGCGGCGAAGTGGGGAGCGGCGAAGGGCGGCTGACCCGTGAGGCACTCGTAGAGCACGCAGCCCAGGGAGAAGATGTCCGCGCTGGGGGAAATCTCGGACTGGCTGGAGGCCTGCTCGGGCGACATGTAGCCCGGAGTGCCCACCACGATGCCGGGGCGTGTCACCGCCATCAGCGAGTGCGTGCGGGCAATGCCGAAGTCCAACAGCACCACGTCCTCGGGACGGCCTTCGCGCAGGAAGAGGTTGGAGGGCTTGAGGTCACGGTGGACGATGCCCTGCTCGTGCGCGGTGACGAGCGCCTCGGCGGCGCGGCGCAGCAAGGCCAGGGCCTCGGAGAGGCCAAGGCACTGGCGGCTCAGGCGCTGAGCCAGGTCCTCGCCTTCGAGCCACTCCATGGCCAGGAAGGGCTGGCCTGCCTCGGTGGTGCCATGAGCGACATAGGAGACGATGCCGGGGTGGCACAGACTGGAGAGCAGCATGGCCTCCCGGTTGAAGCGGTAGGCCACCTCCGGAGAGTCGATGACATGCAGGAACTTGAGGGCGACGGGCCGTCCGGAGAGGGAATCCCTGGCACGGTAGACGAAGCCCATGCCGCCACGGCCCGCCAGGTCCTCGATGGTGAACCGCCCGGCGACGCTCTTTCCCCGCGAGAGAGGAACTCCTGGACTGCCTGACGCAGACGGATCCGTGGTGTCATTGTCCATGCCGTGGGGTGTCCCCTCCAACAGACAAACTACCACGTTCATGAAGCAGCTTTTCTACGACGCGCCGCTTCCATCCGCGGCGGCCCCGCGCGCCCCTCGCATCCAGTCCGAGCACAGGTACGCGTAGACGCCCAGGCCCACCGTCAGGGCGAAGGAGATCTTGAAGGCCACCGAGAGCTTCGGCGGGTGGATCTGCGAGATGGTGCCCTCGATGAAGCCCGCGAGCACGAAGAGCGCGAGCGTGCCGAAGAGGAGCTTCACCGCGCGTATCGCCTCCTGGCGCAGCGCCAGGCCCCGAGGCAGTCCGCGCGGGGCGATCTGACCCCGGGCGATGACGAAGCCCGCCGCACCCGCGATGCAGATGGCCGTGATCTCCGGAATGCCGTGGGGGAGGATCCACGCCCAGAACCAGCCGGCCATGCCCTTGGCCGTGTACACCTGCGCGAGCGCGCCCAGCAGCAGCCCGTTGGTGAAGAGCATCAGCGCCGTGCCCACGCCCACGGTGATGCCCAGCGCGAAGGCGAAGAAGGCCACCTGGATGTTGTGCGTGAAGAGGAAGGTGGTGAACTGGGCCTGCTGCCCCACCGACATCCCCTCGCCCGCGGCCTCCTCGGCGGCGCGCTCGAGGGGGTCCATGCCCAGGTGCTGGTCGGGGACGAGGTAGGGCGCCGCGTCGGGGTCCACCAGCATGCCCAGGTACCCGAAGCCCACGCCCGCCATGAACAGGAGCACCGACGCCGCGTACATACGCCACTCCTGGCGCATCAGCGCGGGAAACCCCCGGGCGACGAAGCCCCACACGTCCGCGAAGCGCGGCCGCTGGCCCGGGTAGGTGATGGCGTAGGCCCGGCCCACCAGGTCATTGAGGTACTCGCTCACGTCGGCCGAGCCGCTGCGCGCGCGCACCCAGAGCAGATCGCTGGAGACGGCGCGGTAAAGCTTGCCCAACGAGCGGGCCTCCTCCAATTCGAGGCCGCGCAGTCCCTTCCCCTCCGCCTTGTCGAGCAGGGACTCCAGCTTCTCCCAGCGCGGCCGCCGCACCTCGATGAACTCGGGCATGTCCATACGAGGCGACTCTAGGAGCCTCCCGGCGAATCAGCCAGGGGGGCGGCGGCCCATCCTCCGGCTCACCGACGCTTGAACCGGACCCGGATCGGCGGAGAAGTGGCCGCGTACGGACGGCCATCCCGGTCGAGGGCGGCGTCGAAGCGCGCGCTCCGTGCACAGGCCAGCGCCGCCTGACCGAAACCGTGGCCCGGATCGGACACCAGCTGGGCCGAGGTCACCTGGCCCTCGGGAGTGACGACGACACGGAGCACGACCGTCTGCTCGTTGATGCGCAGCGTGTCCGCCTCCCGGGGCCAGGGGCAGTCCCAGTTGCGCGCGGGGAGCCGGATGGGGCGGGCCCTGCTCACTCCAGTCCCGTTGGCATCACCGTCTTCAGAGCCAGCAACGGCCTCGACGGCCCGCGTGGAGCTTCCGTTGGAAGCCGTCACGCCTCCGGCATAGCTCTGGGCCTGACCGCTCACGATGTCGAAGCCGGTGAAGTCGAGGGGAGCTTCCGCCTCCTTCACGGCGACCACCTCACCGGCCTGGGCGGGCGCGGAAGAAGGTGGAGCGTTGGTGGGCTTGGCGCGGCTCGGCGGCGTCTCGGCCCGAGCCGCTCGCTGCCGTTGTTGCCGCGGCGGTGGAGGTGGCGGAGCCACGGGAGCGGGAGGTTCGGGAATAGCCTGGGGCCGTAGGTCCACCAGGTGCTCGACCCGGATCGGGGGCTTCGGCGCCGCCGCCGGAGGAACACGCGAGGCAGCCTTCTGCCATACCCTCCATGCGAGAAAGCCCGCCGCCCCGTGCAGGGCCACCGTCGCCACCACGGCCCACACGAGGATCCCCGGCCTCCTCGGCTTCTCGGGTCCGAGGACGATGTCCGCGATGCTCTCGGTGCCGGGCTCGCGCTCCGGGGATGGCTCAGGGGTTCGCACGCCCATCCTCCGTTGGCTCCGGACGGACCGTGCCGAAGGCCACGCGGGTGAGCCCCACCTCCTTCAACTGGTCGAGCACCGAGATCACCTGCCGGTGGGGAACCGCGCCGTCCGCCTGGATGACGGCACGAAGCTCCGGATCCTTCGCGAGCGCCTGACGCACCCTGTCCCTCAAGGCCGCTCCATCCGTGTCCGCGCCATCCACCAGGATCTGGCCGTCCGCGGTGATGGAGATGGCGAGAACCGTCTGGAGCTCCTCGCTCTGGGAAGCCTGGGGCAGGTCGAGCGGCAGGGCCGGGGTGTCGATCATCTTCGCGGTGACGATGAAGATGATGAGGAGCACCAGCGTGATGTCGACGAGGGGCGTGACGTTGATTCCCTCGATCAGCCCGCCTCGGGGTTGCGTTCCACCCGCCATGACTAGTCCACTCCCTTGCCACTCACGCCCGCGTTGCGATCCCGGGCGGACACATAGGCCAGCACGAGGTTGGTGAGCGCTTCGGCGTCCGAGAGCATGCGGGTAATCCGCCGCTGGAAGTAGTTATACGCCGCGACCGCGGGCAGGGCGACGCCAATACCCACGGCGGTGGCCACCAGGGCCTCGGCGATGGCGCCCATCACGACGTTGGAGGCGATCCCCCCGCCGCGCCCACCCGTCGTCTGGCCGAGCGCCTCGAAGGCGAGGAGGACGCCGATGACGGTCCCGAAGAGCCCGATGAAGGGCGCGTTGTTTCCCAGGGTGCCCAGATAGGCCAGGCGGTTCTCCAGCGTGGAGCGCTCGATGGCCAGTGCGCTCTGCATGCCCTTGTCGGCGGCGGTCAGTCCTCTCGGCGCGAGACGGAGCCCTGCCCGGGCCACCACCGCTCCGACGGACGTCCGCTTCTCGAGCTTCGCCAGCGCCCCGGGGAAGTCCCCGCTCGAGAGCGTCTCCTCGAGGGTGTCGGAGAGCTCGCGAAGGACATCCTGCTTGCCGCGGAAGACGAACCAGCGCTCCACGATGATGCCAACGCTCCCCAGCGAGAGCGCGAACAGGAGCCAGAGGACCCAGTTGGCGCCCCACTGGACGAAGACATTCTTGATCATTTCAACGATGGGCATCGTCGTACTCCCTGCGCGATGAGGGTCCGCAATGAAGACCATGCCCAGGCCGAGTGCAAGGCTGATGGCGGCGACGCCAATCACTCGCGAGGGCTTCATCTGCCACCACGGGGCACGGCGGCCCCCGCGAAGGGGGCCGCCTCCCTGCTGTGGCTCAGCGAACCTGGAGGAAGGAGAAGGCGACGCCCTGGAAGGTCGTCGTCACCTTGCCGCTCTGGTCCGTCAGCTCACGGAGGCTCGTCGCCGTCGACCCGCTGGCGAACTCGGAGAAGAGGAGCCGGTCATCGGCCTGGTACAGGAAGGAGCTGCCGGTGCTCGCCGGGAGCGACGCGACGGGCGTGGCGGACAGGGGGTTGAACTCGACCTTCCACCACTTCCACGCCGGGGCGCTCGCCACGAGCCGGGGGTGCGTTCCGTCCTTCACCGTGTAGATGCTCTCATCGAGGACACGCAGGTAGACGTTCCCATTGGAGCCAGGGAACAGCGTGCCGGCGGTGCTCCCCTTGGCGAGCGTGCTGAGCTCCACGAAGAAGGAAGGATCGAACTTGAGCGTCTGGGGATCGAACTTGAGCACGCAAGGCACCGGCGTGTTCTCGCCCGCCATCCGGCGCACCGCCGAGCCGTACACCTCCGTCGCGATGTAGACCATGCCGTCGGGGCCAACGACGCCCTCGCGTACATAGCCGCAGCGATCGTCCTTCACGATCGTCGCCGTGTCGGTCCTCGTGTCGATGACGACCACGCCGGCCTGCTTGACGATGCCAATCCCCGTGGCCGGGCGCCAGCCCAGGGGCATGATCACCTGGTTCTCGCGGCGGATCGGCACCGCGGAGAAGGTCAGGATCGCGCCCTCGACGGAGATGCCAGTGAGGTTGATGCTCCCCGTGACCGTCATGTCGGAGGGGTTCCAGACGATGGCCTGCGAGGTGCGCCCATCGAAGTAGTACGCCTTGGTCGGCGAGACGAATTGGAACTGGCTCTGGTACTCGCCAATCGACGACACGCCCTTGCCCGCGAAGCTCACGACGCCCGACGGCACCAGGCGCCCGTCGCTCGACAGGGTATAGCGGGTGACCGTGGCGCCCTCGTCTCCAGCCACGTAGAGGTGGCCCGACTTCGGAATGCCAACGCCGAGCGCGCGCCCGGGAACCTCGATGGCCTTCTCATCCAGGGCCAGCGGCTCGGTGTGGTCCACCTTGTCCGTCAGCAGGATGTAGCTCACGGGCTCATCGGCCGTGAGGATCTGCGTCGTGATGGCATACAGCGGACCGGTGGAAGGACCGCCCGGGTCGGTCGTGTCATCGGGGTCGCAACCGGCGAGGAGCGGGAGGGCGAGCGCCGTGACGAAGCGGAGGGAGCGAAGAGGAGTCGCGAGCTTCACGTGAGATGCCTTTCTACTGTCTGGAGTCGTACTGCTTGTGTGGGGGTCCTGCGAGTCAGAGCGCCACCGTGAGCTTGGCGAAGATGCTCCGCCCGGGGCGCTGTATTCCGTAGAAGTCGAAAGAGGGCGCGTCGGTCAGGTTCTGCACGTCGATCGTCCAGCTCAGCGTGGTGGACGCGGCGCGGGTGACATAGGTGAAGACGAGCGAGTGCAGCAGCTGCGATGGAATCACCATCTTGCTGTCCCGGGTGCCCGCGCCTTCCCACGAACGAAAGAACTGGTGGGTGTAGCGGGAGTGCCACGTCAGCGAGAGCTCGTCCTGAGGGCTCAACAGACTCGCGAGCTGGAAGCGGGCACTGCCATTGGCCAGCAGGTAGGGGCGGTTCGGAATGCGCTTGCCCTCGAAGGAACCGAAGTCGCCTTCGCTGGAGATGTTGCGGAAGTCCTGCCAGGTGACGTTGCCGTCGAGTGACAGGTATTGCCCCGGAGAGGTCCACCCCACCGCGCCGGCGGCCCCCAAGGCGCGGGCCGCGTAGACGTTCTGGTAGGTGAAGAAGCTCTCCTTGCCCGTGAGGATGATGAGATGGTCCGCGAGGCGTCCGAACCCATTCACGCTGGCGCGAAACGCGCCCGCCGGCAGCTGCTCGGTATCGAAAGTGAGTCCGAGGTTGACGTTGTGACTGGTCTCGGGCTCCAGGTCGAGGTTCTCGTTGATGAGCATCCCATCGCCGAAGAGCTCGTCCGGACGCAGCAGGCGCGTGGCCCATTCATAGGAAGCCTTCGCGTAGAGCCGCTGGGAGAGCCGGAACCGGACGCTGTCGCCCACGCCCACTTCGTGGGTATTCTGCTCGAGAGGTTGGAAGACACCACTGGGCAGGAGCTTCTCCGCACGCGCCAGCTGGAGGTAATCCTTGACGAAGGCGATGTTCTCGAGGCGCTCGTCGAGGGCATCGAGCTCGTATTCGAGACCGCTGACCAGCGAGAACAGGTCGCGCTCGCTGTCGAGCGGGTCGACCTGCTGCCGGGCGCGCAGACGCTTGTCCTCGCCACTGCGGGTCACGAACGTCGGCGCGAGCGAGAAGCGAAGCGTCTGGGACTCGGAGACATTCCACCCCAGGTTGAGCCGTGCGAAACCGGTGTGCTGATCCACGTACCGCTCGACGGCACGCGACTCGATTTCACCCTGCTGCGGAAGCTCCCGGATGCAGCGGCCGAACCAGTTGTAGGCACACTGGTCGAGGTCCATGAAGCTCGTCTGGCGCAAGGTGTAGCCAGCGACCGCGTCGACCGAGAACACCTGGGAGAAGAGCTGCTCGAAGCGGAGGGTGGCTCCACCCGAGAGCTCGCCGGAGTCCACTCCGCCATACGGCACCGTCATGGCGGGGTTGTGCTGGATCTCCTTGTCGTACGTCCCCAGGAACGCGCGCAGGAGCAGACGCCTGGCCCAGGGCCGATCCACGAAGCCCGCTTCGACACCGCCACCCGCGGCCCGGTAGCCATCATGAAAGCGATAGACGCGCGCGGGTTTGAGCCTCCCCAGATCGTCTTCGGCCAGGACGTTCATGGGATAGTCATTCCTGGCGTAATCGAAGAAGCCATTGGCCCGGACGAACAACCCGGTGGACTCCTGGAAGTGCCGTCCACCCGCCGTGAGGCGATGCGTGTCGAAGGACCCGAGCTCGTAGGACGCGTCGGCGCTCGTCCCGCGGATCTCCTGGTCGGTGACGAGCTGGACCGCGCCCCCCAGGGCATCGGCGCCGAAGCGGATCGGCACGACGCCCTGGTAGATATCGATACGCTGGACCAGGTTGACGGGGACGTTGGAGATGTTGGGCCCGAAGCCCGCCAGCTCGAGCGGGATGCCGTCGACGAAGAAGCGGATCTGCTCATCCGTGAGCCCGGCGAGGGAGAAGCGCGTGCGGCTGCCAAGTCCTCCCGCGCGGCGCACCCCCACGTTCTCCGTACGGGCCAGGGCCGTTCCCATGTCGGCGGCCTCGCGCTGCATGGTCTCGGTCTCGATCACCTGGACCGCTTCGGCGGACTGGCGCCGGCGCTCCGCTTCGGACTCACCCTCGACGGTGACCTCGATGGGCTCCTCGTTGGCGGCATCCGGGCCGGGCGCAACGGAGGACGGAGGCACGGGCTCGGCGGCTTCGGCCGGAGGAGGAGGAGGCTCCTGCGGGGGCAGACGGAACTCGTAGGTATAGAGGATGCGCGAGGGCATCGCCGTGCCGTTGCGCTTCGCCGGCTCGAAACGGAAGCGGAGTGCCGCCTCGCGGGCCGCCTCGTCGAAGCCATGTCCGGCGGGCTCGAGCACCTCCGCCTCCGTGACGGTGCCGCTCGCGTCGAGCGTGAGCCGGAGGGGAACCCGGGCCTCGAGCCGCTCGCGCTCCGCCAGGGCCGGGTACCGCGCCTCGACGAACTCCAACAGCTTCGGTGGCTCGAGCGCCGGAGCCTGTGGAGCGGACACCTGCTCCGAGGCGTCCTTCGCCGCCTCCCCCGCTCCTCCTGGTGGAACCTGTCCCGCCTGGGCCAGGCCGGACACGAGAAGCCCCGCCAGCACCGCCGGGACGAACAGGCCGCGAACTCCGCTCCTGGCATGATCCCCAGACGCGCCGGGGATTATGAAAATGGTTCTCATTCTCATTTTCGGGGCAGAGCTAGTCCCGCGGGGCCTGTCCTGTCAAGGAGGATCTCCGGCTCAGGCCGCCCGGACCTGGGGGTCTCGCAGCGACTGGAGCGTCTCCGCCACGAGGAAGGCGAGTTGCAGCGCCTGGTCCGCGTTGAGTCGCGGGTCGCAGTGGGTGTGGTACCGGCTGGACAGCTCGTCCTCGGTCACCGCCCGGGCGCCGCCCAGGCACTCGGTGACGTTCTGTCCGGTCATCTCCAGGTGGAGACCGCCCGGGTGGACGCCCTCGGCGGAGGCGACCTGAAGGAAGGTCTTCACCTCCGACAGGATGCGGTCGAAGGGCCGCGTCTTGTACCCGTTGCTCGCCTTGAGCGTGTTGCCGTGCATCGGGTCGATCGACCAGACCACGGGGCGGCCATCGCGCCGGGTGGCGGCCATCAGCCTGGGCAGACACTCCGCGGCCTTGTCCGCGCCGAAGCGGCCGATGAGCGTCAGCCGCCCGGGGATGGCCTTGGGGTTGAGGACGTCGATCAGCCGCAGCAAGTCGTCCGGCTCCATCGTCGGACCGCACTTGAGGCCGATGGGATTCTTGATGCCCCGCATGAACTCCACGTGGGCCCCGTCGAGCTGGCGCGTCCGCTCGCCGATCCACAGCATGTGCGCGGAGGTGTCGTACCAATCCCCCGACGCGGAATCGACGCGGGTCATGGCCTGCTCGACGTTCAGGAGCAGGGCCTCATGGCTGGTGAAGACGTCGACCGGGCCCAGGGAGGGCTGGTGCTCGGGGGTCACGCAGAGGGTGCGCATGAAGCACAGGGACTCGAAGATCTTGTCCGCCAGCCCGCGGTAGCGGTCGCCCTGCGAGCTGCCCGCGATGAAGTCGAGCGTCCACCGGTGCAGCTCGCAGAGGTCCGCGTAGCCGCCCTGCGAGAAGGAGCGCAGCAGGTTCAGCGTGGCCGAGGACTGGTGATAGGCCTTGAGCAGCCGCTTCGGATCCGGCGTGCGCTCGGCGGGATCGAAGTCCATGCCGTTGATGATGTCGCCGCGATAGGCCGGCAGGGTGACGCCATTGACGGTCTCGACGGAGCTGGAGCGGGGCTTGGCGAACTGCCCGGCGATCCGGCCCACCTTCACCACCGGACGGCCCCCCGCGAAGGTGAGCACCACCGCCATCTGGAGGATGAGCCGGAAGGTGTCGCGGATGTTGTCGGCCGTGAACTCCTTGAAGCTCTCTGCGCAGTCACCACCCTGCAGCAGGAACGCCTTGCCCTCGGCGACCTGGGCGAGCGAGGCCGTCAGGCGGCGTGACTCGGCCGCGAAGACCAGGGGAGGCAGGCGCGACAGCTCGGCCTCGGTGCGAGCGAGCGCGAGAGGATCCGGATAGTCGTCCGGGATGTGGTTGGCGGGCTTCTCCCGCCAGGAGTGGGGGGTCCAGTTTCGGGTCGTCACAGAAGTACCGTTTCGAGAAGGGGGACTGGAGAAGTCGTCAAGGCCTGGGGAGGAGCCCGTGCTCCACGCAGTAGTCCAGGTAGCGGTAGAACAGTTGGCGGTCGGCCACCGGGCAGGAGATGCCGCTGCCCTCCAGGGCCTGTGTCACCCGCTCGCTGCGGATGGGCCCCAGGCCGAAGACGGGCTCCGCCGAGCCCGAGCGCAGGTCGAAGAACGCCAGCGTGGTGCTGTTGTCCGCGTTGCCCGCGCGCTCGGCCACGCGCGCGCGCCACTCGGGAACCGGGAACAGCTCGACCTTGTAGCCGTAGTCACGGGCCCAGCCGAACAGCTCGATCAGCCGGACCTCCGGGACGGGCGTGAGGTTGAAGACCGTCCCCGGCCGTGGCACCAGCGAGAGCCGCACGAGCGCCCGGGCCACGTAGTCCACCGGCGTCCAGGACTCGCTCACGTCGAGCGTGGGGAGCGCCCCCGCGGGGATGCCCGCCAGCAGGATGCGCCAGACCAGATCCTGCGGATTGACGATGCCGCTGTCGGGCGCGCCAACGACCCGCCCGAGCCGGTAGACCGCCACCGGCAATCCGCGCTCGGCCGCCTGTTGGACCAGCCGCTCCGCCACCCATTTGCTCTGCTGATAGCCGTCGCGCAGACCGGGGTGCGCGGGCACGAACTCCTCGGGGACCTCGGGGCTGAGGTTCGCCTGCGGGGCCACCGCCAGCGTGGAGACGTAGTGGAAGGGCTTGGGGCGCACGGCGGCGGCCAGCCGCAGCAGCTCGCGAGTCCCCCGCACGTTGACCGCCTGAAGGCTGCCGTACTCGCGCACGACGCTGACCACCGCGGCGTTGTGGTAGACGGCGTCGCACTCGGCCGCCAGCCCGTGGAACCGCGTGGAGCCCAGCCCCAGCATCGGCTGCGACAGATCCGCCGGCAGTGCCAGCACCCGCTCGGCGAGGCCGGTGGTCGGGAGCCACTGGGACACCAGGGCCTCGCGAATCCGCTCCATCGCATGTGCCTCATCGTTGGCACGCACCGGGCAGACCACCCGCGCATCCGTCTGGCGCAGCAACTGGTCGAGCAGGTGCGCGCCGACGAAGCCGGTGGCACCGGTCAGCAGGACCTGCCGGAGCGGAGCCTGCTGCGCCTGGCTCGAAGACCGAAGCTCCCGGGGAACGAGCTCCTCGGACAACTCGGCATCCGCGAGCATGGCGGCGGTGAGACCCCCGCTTTCCGGCCCGGCATCCGTGCCCCGCTCCAACACCTGCGCCAACCCGGCGGCGGTCGGATGACGGAACACGGTGGCGACGGGAACCTCGCGGCCCAGGGCCACGCTGAGCCGGTTGGCCACCTGGATGCTCTGGAGCGACTGCCCGCCAAGGTCGAAGAAGTCGTCCTGCGCGGACATGCCGCTCATGCCCAGGACCTCCTCCCAGACGCGCAGCACCACGCGCTCGAGCTCCGTGGCCGCGTTGGCCGCCGAGGCGGATTCCTCGGTGGGCAGCATGCGGCGCAGCGCGGACCGATCGATCTTGTTCGTGCTGGTCCGGGGCAGGCGCTCGGAGAACACGAAGGCACCGGGCACCATGGGCGCGGGCAGCTCCGCCAGCAGATACCGGCGCAGCTCCGTCGCCGAGGGAGCGGGCGCAGCCGCCACGATGTGCGCGCACAGCCGCTTCGTGCCTCCTGGCAGACTCTGTCCGACCACGGCGGCTTCACGCACGCCGGGGTGGCCCAGCAGCACGGTCTCGACCTCGGCCGGGTCGATCCGGTGGCCGCTGATCTTGAACTCGTCATCGACGCGGCCGACGAACACCAGCTGCCCATCCTCGCGCACGCGGACCCTGTCACCGGTGCGGTAGGCGCGCGGCCGGCCGGGCAGCGCGTCGAGCAGTGTGAAGCGCGCAGCGTCCAGCTCCGGGCGTCCCAGATAGCCACGCGCCAGACCGCCGCCCACCAGGAACAGCTCGCCCTCGGTGCCCGGAGCGGCGAGCTGCCCGTGTTTATCGACGAGAGCCGCGCGGACACCCGGGAGCGGACGGCCGATCGGGACCTCCTCACCGGCGGGCACGGTCTCGGAGCCACCGCTGAGCGTGGCGACGGTGGCCACCACGGTGGCCTCGGTGGGGCCGTAGGTATTGAGCAGCGTCACCTCGGGTCCGACGGCGGCGCGCCAACGCGCGACCCGCTCGGGCAACGCGGCCTCGCCGCCGATGATCACCGTGCGGATGCAGGAGGGCAGACGGGCCGCCCCAGTCGAGACCGCATAGGCCAGCTCGTGCCAGAACGCCGTGGGCAGATCCAACACGGTGATGCCGTACTCAGCACAGGCCTCGAGCAGCCGCGGCACCGACTGGAGCATCTCATCGGTGCGCAGCACCAGCTTCGCGCCAGCGCACAGGGTCAGGAAGATCTCCTCGACACTGGCATCGAAGTGCAGCGGCGCGAACTGCAACACCCGGTCCTCACGGCTCATCCCGTAGCGCTGCGTCGCCCCCACCACGAAGTGGGCCAGCGCGCCCCGGGTGATCTGCACACCATTGGGCTGGCCGGTCGAGCCGGAGGTGTAGATGACATACGCCAGCTGCTCTTCCGTCGTCTGCGCGGGGGTAGGCGTATGGGGCAAGCCCGACGCGCTCCGCTCATTCCTTCGCACGACCGGCCGGCCCGGGGCCGCCGGATCGGCGCTGATGATCAACGAGGGAGCGGCATCCTCGAGGATCGCCGCGGTCCTGGACGAGGGCCCGAGAGGATCGAGCGGCAGGTAACCCGCCCCGGAGAACAGCACCCCCAGGCTCGCCACGATCGCATCGATTCCCCTTGGCAGCATCACCGCCACGGGGGTGTCGGGCCGCACGCCCGCGTCGACGAGCTGGTCCGCCATCACGCGAGCGGACTGGAGCAGCTCGCGGTAGCTCAGCCGCTGCTGGCCGTGCTCCACCGCGATCGCGTCCGGTTGCTCGCGGGCCCGCTCGGAGATCAGCTCCAGCACCGGGCGCGCTGGCGAGGGAAGCGGCCCTCCGTCGAGTACGGACGAGTGGCCCTCCCCTGCCCCCGAACGGCTCACCACCTGGTCGGGCGCACCGGCCAGCGATTCCAGGAGCTGGAGGAAATCGCGCTGGTGGGCGTCCAGCTGCTCGGCGCGATAGCAGGCAGGGTTTGCGTCGAAGTCGACCCGCACTCCGCCGCCATCGGACCTGACATACAGACCGATCGAGAGATCCTCGACCGGCCCGGCGGAGATGTTGTGCGCGATGGCCGGCATCCCCGCGAAGCGCAGGGCGTAGTCGAACGGCATGATGTTGACCACCGGGCCGAACAGCCGGCGCTGACCACCGACCAGCCGCAGGTCGCGACGGAGCTGCTCGTAGCGGTAGCGCAGATGAGGCCGCATGACTCGCAACTCCGAGGCGACCTCACGGGCCAGATCGAACCACCCGATGCCCGGGCGTACGGGCACGCGCAGCGGCACGATGTTCATCGCCATGCACGGCACACGCAGCGCGGCCGAGCCGAGCCGCGACATCACCGGCAGGCCGAGCACCACCTCCGGAGCGCCGGTCAACCGGTGCAGCCAGGCCGCCGTGGCCGCGAGCACGAGGTCGGGCCAGCTCACTCCCGCCTGACGCGCGGCCGCCTGCAACCGCTCCACCTCGCCGGAGGGCAGGTAGCGCGTCTGGCGCACGAAGCTGCTCGACATGGGAGCGGGTGGCGCCAGGGTCACCGGGGTGGGCCGATCGGCCAGGCGCTCCACCCAGAAGGCGCGGTCGAGCTCATACTGTGGCCCGGCCCGGTAGGCCACGTCCTCGTCCAGCACGGCGCGCAGTGAACCAAAGCCGCCCGTGGCGGGCCGGCCGGTGACACGTGCCGTGTAGAGCTCCGCCACCCGCCGCGCCAGCAGCGAGAAGCCAAAGCCATCCATGGCGATGTGATGGATGCGCTGGTACCAGAAGAAACGATCGGGCGCGGCCTTGAACAGCGCCTCAGCGAAGAGCGGCCCGCGAGCGAGATCGACGGGCCGGGTCAGATCCTCGCGCATCCACGCCCGCGCGGCCTCCCAGGGCTCGGGAGTGCCGCTGACGTCGACCACCTGAAACGCCCAGTCCGGCGGAGGCCCGGGGATCTGCACGGGACCCTGCCCGTCCGACACGAAGCGCACGTTCAGCGCCTCTGCCTCTCCGACGGCCTGCCGCACCGCGGCCTCGAAGAGGCCTACGTCGACGGGTCCGCGTATCTCGAGGCACTCGCCCGCGTTGTACACCGGGCTCTCGACGTCGAACTGCTGGCCCAGCCAGATTCCGTGCTGGGCCGCCGACAGCGGCCAGCGGGCGTCCTGTGGATCGCGCATCACTCGGTACTCCTGAGGGGAAGACACACGGCGAGAGGGGTTGCCCCCCTCGCTGCGTCGACTACGAGGGGTGGTGGGAACGGCCCTGGGACGTCGCGCCCCGCGCACTCGAGGACAGCAGTGCGTACCAATCGGTCAGGGTCGGACGCTCGGCCAGCTCCACGAAGGAGATCTCCGCGCCGGTGCGCCGCCAACGCTCGACCAGGCTCATGATCCGGATCGAGTCGAGCCCCCTCTCGAGCAGGTTCTCGTCATCACCGATCTCCGAGGGCCCCTGCAGCAACAACTCCGCGACATCCTCACGCACCTGCTGGAGGCTCAGGGGCTGCTCGCCCTGGGCCACCGCGGGCCGCAGCTCGTCGATGACCCGCTGCGTGACGGTGGTGACGGCGCACAGCCGCGCCGCGTAGTTCAGCGCCATCTGGTGGTTTTCCAGGGAGAAATCGCCCAGCGCGTCGGCGACCAGGAACGCCTGCACGTCGTGCATGAACGCATGGCTGGCCGTCTGGAGGCAGCCGATGTGGGCGTAGATCCCGGTGATGATCAGCTGGTCTCGCCCGCGCTCACGCAGGAGCTCCAGCAGCTCGGTCTTGATGAACGCGCTGTAGCGCCACTTGGTGAGGAAGATGTCGTTCTCACCCGGAGCGAGTGCATCGACGATCTGTTTCTGCTGGGGGCCACCGTTGATGCCAGGCCCCCAGAGATCCAATTGCAGGCCGCGCTGCTCGGGCGTCTGACCACCGGGCTGGGCCGAGTACACCACCGGAATGCCCAGCGAGGCGCAGTGCTGCTTCAACCGCTGGATGTTCGCCAGCAGTTCCGTCACCGGCGACTGGCCGGGGGTGAAGGCATCCAGGAAGTAACGCTGCATGTCATGGATCAGCAGCACCGCGCGCTTGGGATCCGGCGTCCACGACACCTTGTTCTTGGGCAGGTCGGCCGCGCCGGGCATGGGATAGGGGGCGATGGCGGGGAGTGCCATGGGAGTGATTCCTTTCAACGCGAAGGTGTGGAAGCGGCGTTTCTTGAAGGGGAACGGGTGAGCGTCTCGCGCAGGGCCTTCTTGCTGACCTTGCCGACCCCGGTCTTCGGGAACGCGTCGACGAACTCGACCCGGTCCGGAATCTTGTAGGCCGCCAGTCCGCGCTCGCGCAGGAAGGCATTGAGCGCGGCCGCGGTCGGCGGTGCTTCACGCGGAATGACGAACGCGCAGGTGCGCTCACCGAGGAACGCATCCGGAATGGCGACCACCGCCGCGTCATGGACGGAGGGATGGGCCAGCAGGTGGTTCTCGACCTCTTCCGCCGCGACCTTGTCGCCGCCGCGGTTGATCTGATCCTTCGCGCGCCCCTCCACCACCAGGTAGCCCTCCGGCGTCACCCGGACCAGGTCACCCGTGTGGTAGAAGCCATCGGGCGTGAACGCCCGCGCGTTGTGCGCCTCGGCCTTGTAGTAGCCACGGATGGTGTAGGGACCGCGGGTCAGCAGCTGACCGGTCTCGCCCGGAGCGACCTCGTTCCCATCCTCGTCGACCACCCGGATCTCATCGTCGGGAGAGATCGGCCTGCCCTGCGTGGTGACGATGAGCTCCTCGGGGTCATCCAGCCGGGTGTAGTTGACCAGTCCCTCGGCCATGCCGAAGACCTGCTGAAGCGTGCAGCCGAGCGTGGGACGCACCCGCCGGGCGGCCTCGGCGCTGAACTTCGCCCCTCCGACCTGCAGCACGCGCAGGCTCGACAGGTCGTGCCTCCTGGCCTTGGCCGACTCCAGCCAGATCATCGCCAGCGGCGGCACCAACGCGGTGATCGTCACCCGCTCGCGTTCGATCAGCGGGAAGGCCTCGTCGGGGCTGGGGTGCAGCGCCAGCACGGCCGTGCCACCCGCGTAGAAGGTGCCGAGCACGCCCGGCGAACTCAGCGGGAAGTTGTGCGCGGCGGGCAGCGCGCACAGGTACACGCTCGACCCGTCCAGCTGGCAGATCTCCACGCTGCCACGCAGGCTATAGATGTAGTCGTCGTGGGTGCGCGGGATGAGCTTGGGAACGCCCGTGCTGCCGCCCGACAACTGGAAGAACGCCACGTCGCTGGCGCTCGGCCCCGGCGGCAGCTCGGCCGGCGAGGCGTACAGCCCGCTCAACGGGGTGAACGGGCCGGCCTCACCGGCGACGATCACATGCCGCAGGGTCGGCACCGCTCCACGGACCTGCTCGGCCAGCGTGCGGTAGTCGAAGCCGGAGTGCTTGTCCGGGATGATGTAGGCGACCGCCTCGGTGAACGAGCAGAAGTAGTTGATCTCCGCGCCACGGTGCGCGGGAAGCGCGAACACCGGCAGCGCGCCCAGCCGGAACAGCGCGAAGATGACCTCGAAGAACGCGCCGATGTTGGGCAGTTGCACCACCACCCGGTCCCTCGGCTTGATGCCCAGGGCGTGGAATCCGGCGGCCAGCTGGTCGGCTCGCGCGTCGAGCTCGCGGTAGGTCCAGCGCTGGGCCCCGGCCACGAGCGCGGTGCGCTCCCCGTGACTCCGGGCCCGCTCGCGCAGCATCTGGCCGAAGGTCTCGCCCCGCCAGTAGCCGGCGTTCCGATACCGCGTGGCGAACTCCTCGGGCCACGTGGGACAGCCCGGCAGCGGACCCCCCTCTCCCTGGGAGACAGGCGAGGTCATGGCTGCACCTCGGCACCGTGCACCTCGGCGCCCTGCCCCAGCCCCATGGCCTGGAGCATGGTCCGGAACTTCGCCTCGGTCTCGGCCAGCTCGGACTCGGGCTTCGAGCCCGCCACGATCCCCGCCCCCGCGAACAGCCGCAGCGTGCGCTCATCGGCCTCGGCGCAGCGGATGGTCACGGCCCACTGGCCGTCTCCGTTCGCGTCGCACCAGCCCACCGTGCCCGTGTAGAAGCCACGATCAAATGGCTCGATCGTGTCGATCGCCTTGTGGGCCAGCTCGGTCGGGTAGCCACACACCGCCGGCGTGGGATGCAGCGCGAGGGCCAGCATCAGCGACGAGATCGACGGATCCGCCAGCTCGCCGGTGATCCGGCTCGACAGGTGCCACATGGTGGCGGTGTTGACGAGCGATGGCCCGGAGGGCACCTCCAGCCGCTTGCAGAATGGACGCATGGCCTCCGCGACCGCGTCGATCACCACGGCGTGCTCGTGGAGATCCTTGGGCGACGCCAGCAGCGCGGCCGCCCGGGCCTGATCCTCGATCGGGTCGGCGCTGCGCGGCGCGGAGCCCGCCAGCGGGTTGGCGAGCACCTGCATCCCCGAGCGAGAGACCAGCAGCTCGGGGCTGGCGCCGATCAGCGTGCGCCGGCCCGCTCCGGGCGCGGTCGCCTGCGGAGGCAGATCCACCGCGAAGGTGTAGCCCGTGGGGTTGCGCTGGGCCAGGTTGCGCAGCAGCTGCCGCATGTCGATCGGCGTGGCGGTGCTGAGGTGCAGCGAACGGGACAGCACCACCTTGCGCAGCGGGCCGCTCCGCATCAGCTCCAGCGCCCGCGTCACGCCATCGAGATAGGCCGCGGGCTCGGGCACCGGCTGGACCGTGTAGCGCGCCGCCGGGGCGCGGGGCATGGAAACGGCCGGATCGAACATCAGCGGTCCCGCCCGCTGAAGGGTCATCGGCACCACCAGCTGGGCCGGAACCGAGCCATCGAAAGGCACCGCGCCGACCGCCACCGGGATGTCGTGCGCGGCCTCCCGTGCGTCGTTGAGCACCGCCGCCACGCGCTCGGGCAGGCGCTCCAACGAGTTCGTGCCCCCGGCGTGCGGCACGGTGGCGAACGTGCCTCGCGCCAACAACGTGCGCCTGGGCGAAGCGAAGAAGAAGGACGAGCCGGCCTCGTAGCTCTCGAGCAACTGCGTGGCCAGCGTCTGCGGCACCGTGGGACTCTCGGTCATTCCAGTCACCTTCCCGTGTCGGGACTCAGGACCACTCTTCCCGCACGACTGACATTGAAATTGCAAACTATTCTCAACTTCGAGACAGCAGAAATGGCTACACGCCCAGGGTCGCACCACCGTCGACACACAGGTCGTGCATGGTGATGTGGCGGGCCCGGTCGGAGACCAGGAAGGACACCGCCTCGGCGATATCGTTGGGGGTGGCGATGCGGCGCAGCGGGATGCCCACGCGGAAGGTCTCGGGCGAGCCGGAGATCATCGCCTGAGCGCCGTTCTCGTCGGTCCAGAGCGAGCGCTGCATGGCCGTGTCGGTCGAGCCGGGAGACACCACGTTGCAGCGGATGTTGTACTGGGCCAGCTCCAATCCCAGACATTTGGTGAACATGGTGGAGGCGGCCTTGGAGGCGGCGTAGGCGGCCATCTGCATCCGCGGCACCCCGGCGGCGTTCGAGCCGACGGTGACGATCACTCCCGACCGGCGAGGCACCATGCGCCTGGCGACCGCGCGGGAGACGTTGAACACCCCATGGGTGTTGACCGCGAAGGTGGTGGCCCAGTCCTCATCGCTGAGCGACACGACCGGGCCGATCCGCAGCACACCCGCCACGTTGACCAGGATGTCGATGGGCCCCAGCTCGCGCTCGACCCGCTCCACCACCCGCTCGACCGCGGCACCGTCGCTCACGTCGGCCGGAAAGGCGGCGGCGCGCAACCCGCGCTCGCGCAGCTCCGCGGCCACCGCGGCCAGGCCCTCCTCTCGGGTGTCGAGCAACGCGACCGATGCGCCCTCGGCCAGCATCCGCGCTACCGCCGCACCGATGCCCTGCGCCGCACCTGTCACCAGGGCAACTCTGCTGGTCGCTCCCATCCGCTCTCGCTCCCTTCGCTCGGCCCCGGACCGCTGGACCGGGCGACTTCCGGATAATGAGAATGGTTCTCATTATCAATATTCAGGCAGACAGGTGCCATATCGCGCCCCGCCCGTCAAGCGCCGTGCGCACAGGTAGTGAAGTGAGAAGGTGACTCCGGAGGTCGGTGTCGCTACTGGACTTGCGTGGGGCGCAGCCCCGTCCAACCGAATGTCAGCAAGCCGCTCCAGTCGCCCCAGACGCGAGCCCTGTCCGGACCGAAGCCCCGGCGCACGGAGGTGCCCAATTCGAACCCGCCGAGTCGCAGACGCGCACCCACCCCAGCCGCGAAAGCCACCGGTCCAACAACACGGGGCGTGGCGTCGACCAGCCCATCGAGCTCGGCCACGAGCCCCAGCCGGGGAGTGGGAAGGAACCACGCCTGATACGCACTGTCCCAGCTGGCCTGGGCCTGACCCGGCCGGAGGGCATAGCCCTGGCTGGTGGAGAAAGCCCACCGTCCCCTGCGCAGCCCCGCGAGCAGCGCCGGGCGCAACCGCAGCCCCTGGACGTCCGCGCCGAAGCCGGAACCCGCGAAGGTGCCATCGAAGGACAGCAGCACGCGGAAGGCCGGAGAGTCCGTCAGCCGCACCCGCCCCGACAACGAGACGGACAGTGCCGTCGCGGGCAGCTCGCCCGCCTCACCGCCACCGCGAAGCAACGCACCGGGACGCAGCGCCACCGCCGTGCCCAGGGCGACCCGCTCGGACACGCGGCCCTCCACGGCGAGCGTGGTGCGGCCGCGCGCGAGGTCCACACCCGCCGAGCCCAGTCCGGGTTGCACGCGCAGCTCGCCGAGCCAGGCCTGCGGCAGGAAGGCCGTGGGCAGCGGGGCGGCCTCCACTCCTCCACCCGAGGGAGCGCCCAGCATCGGTTGGAGCGCCACTTCCTCCTCGGCGGCCTCCACGGCGGGCTCGGGCTCCACGGCCACCACGGGAGTCGGGGCCCGCTGCTCCACCGGCGCCAGGGCACTGACCCGCTGGACGGACGTGTCACCCCAGAGCGCCTCCAGGGCGGCCACGCGCTCACCGCCGCGCATGCCCGGCACCGCCCGCGTCATCAGCGCGCCATCCGGCAGGCGCTGCAGCGACGCCTCCACCTGCGTGCCGTGCTGCCCGAGCAGCTTCAACTGCGGGAAGGGCCCATCCAGCGGTCTGCCGCGCTCGTCGAGCACCAGCACCTTCACCCGGAACGCACCGGCCACGGGCTCCAGGTCCACCTCCACCCGGGGCGGAGACACCGTGATCGTCAGCTTCTCCGGGCGCGCGTCGGGCACACCACGAGGCAGCAGCTCCAGCGTGTGCGCGCCCACGCCCTCCACCCGCACCGGGTGCGTCGTGGGAGCGCCATCGAGGAGGAAGTCCAGCGACTCGGCGCCCTCGACTGAGAAGTCCACCCGGAGCGCGCCCTGGATGCCCTGGGGCGTGACCGAGCCCCGCTCCGTCTTCACGCGCAGCACCTCCACCTGCCGCACGGCGGACGCCTTGCCCAACAGGCCCACCGCGTCCATGGCGCGTACGCGCGCGAAGTACCTGCCGGGCCCCAGCGCTCGGGCCATGGACTTCAAGCCCTCCCCCGCCGCCTGCACCGTCTCCCCGTGCACCCGGTCGTTGAAGCGCTCGTCACGCGCGAGCTCCACCCGGTACGACGCCGCCTCCTTCACGGGGGCCCACGCCAGCTCCTCGTCCACGCCCTTGTCGTCCAGCAGCAGCCGCACCGAGCGCGTGCCGCTCGCCCACGACGGGGCCTCGGGCAGGGGGCGCGGCTTCTCGGGAAGCTGGCCCTTCGCCACCCGCGTCCCATGGTCCTTCGGGACCTGGACGCTCTGCCCCTTCGCCGAGACCTCGGCCTGGCCGTCGAAGACGGACACGCGGCTCATCTGCTGCGCGTCCACGCCGACGTGGAGGTCCTTCGAGCGCGCGGCCACCATGGCCGCCGGCATCTGCACGCCCACGGGCTCGCCGCGCAGCTCCGCCAGTGAGACGTTCAGCTCGCCTTGCAGCAGCTCCACCGCGCCGGACTTCTTCACCTTGTCCGCCGCCTGGGTGGCCTTGCCGTAGATGACGACGAGCGCGTTCTCGTTCATCTGCAGCCGCGTCAGGTCGCGGAAGGTGACCTCGGCACCGGCCTCGCGCAGCGTGTTGACGGAGTCCAGCCGCCACAGTCCCTGGCCGGTGTTCGCCTCGCGCCACTCCACCTTCCCCGCCCGTTTGGCGTTGACCTCGGGCTTGATGAAGGTGAGGCGTGCGTCCGGGTCGCCCTTGATGCGCAGCACCGAGCCTGGCTTCAGCTCGTGCGGCGGCGGTCCCATCTTGTTGAGCGCGTGCAGCTTCGCCGAGCCGACCGTCACGTCACCGAACACCTTGCGCGCCACGCTGCCGCACGTGTCTCCGGGCTGCACCACGTACACGTCGTCGTCCGGGGTCTGCTGGGCCCATGAGACGGCCGGCAGGCACAGCACCAGGGCGAGCGCGGCGGAGAGAGCGCTAACGCTTGGACTTCTGAGCACGTGACACCTTCCGGGTCAGATCGAGGGAATCCAACGGCAGGGGGACGAAGTCGAAGAGCCCGCCTTCGAGGGCGCCCGTCACCAGCTCCCAGTCATCCGCGGGGCCGCACAGCAACACGGGTGGAGCACCGGGGCGGGAGGCCAGGGACCTCGCTCGCACGAGCGACTCCCGCCCGTCCGCGACGAAGAGCAGCGCGCCGAGCTCTCCCAGGGGCTCCTCCGTGGAGACGACCCGCGCCTGGAAGCCGCACGCCAAGAGCGACATCACCAGCGTGTTCTCCGTGCTCCCCTCTCGCGAGGCCACCACCCCCACGGGCAGCCCGCCAGCCACCGGTTTCGGCACGGGCACCTCGTGCCGTGCGGGCCCGACTCCCCGCTCCGTCTTCTTGCCCTCGCCCCGCTTCTTCGGCGCGGCCGGCCCCAACGGCTCTTCGAGCACGGCCAGCAGTTCCTGGCGCATGGCCGCCGCGTCCGCCGGTCGCAGCTCGGGCAGCTTCTCCAGCGCCTTCATCACCGTGGCCTCCAGCCGCTCGGGGATGGAGATGCCTGGCCGTGTCCCACGGAGGGATGGCACCGGCTTGTAGAGGTGCGCGACGGCCGTCTCCGCCGACACCATCACCGGGAAGGGAGGTACCCCGGTGAGCAGCTCGTAGAGCACGCACCCCACCGAGTACAGGTCGCTGCGGCCATCCAGCGGCAGCCCGCGCATCTGCTCCGGGGACATGAAGCCCGGCGTTCCCACGGCCATGCCCTCCTGGGTGAGCCGCACATTCAGCTCCCCGCCGAGCGCGGCCAGCCCGAAGTCGAGCACCTTCACGCGCTCGCGGCCGTCGTGGCGCTCGAGGAAGAGGTTCGCGGGCTTGAGGTCGCGGTGGATGATGCCGAGCACGTGCGCGGCCTCCAACACCTCCAACACCTGCACGGTCAGGTCCACCGCGCGCAGCACCGGCAGCGAGCCCTCCCGCCGAAGCAGGGACTCCACGGTCTCGCCGGACACCAGCTCCATGGCGAGATAGAGGAAGCCGGAGTCGAGCCCGTAGTCGTACACCTCCACAGAGCCCGGGTGGCGCAGCCGGGCCAGGACCTGGGCTTCCCGCTGGAAGCGCTCGGAGAAACCGGGGGCGCTGGCGATATGCGGGTGCATCACCTTGAGGGCCACGTGGCGGCCCAGGCCGAGCTGCTCCGCCACGTAGACGGCGCCCATGCCTCCCTGGCCGAGCACGCGCAGGACACGGAAGCGTCCGCCGACGAGCTGCCCCACCTGGAGCATCAGACCGGCACCTCGTAGATGCGGGTGGCGGCGGTGCGGCCATGCAGCTTGCGCTCGCCGGCGGGCACCAGGTCGACGGCCGCCCCGCCGATGCGCTCGCGCGTGGACTCGCTGACGAGGATCTGCCCCGGCTGGGCCATGGACTCGAGCCTCGCCGCCACGTTCACCGTGTCACCGATGACGGTGTACTCCATGCGCTTCTCGCTGCCGACGTTGCCCGCCACCGCCGGGCCCGTGTGCACGCCGATGGCGAGTTGGATCTCGATGCCCCACCGCTCGCGCCAGCGGCGGTTGCCCACGTCGAGCCAGCGGCGCAGGTCCTCGGCCGCCTGCACCGCGCGCAGCGCGTCGTCCTCATGCGCCTGGGGCGTGCCCCAGACCGCCATGATGCAGTCACCGATGAACTTGTCGATGATGCCCCCGCGCCGCTGGATGATCTCCGTGGCGAAGGTGAACAGCTCGTTGAGCAGCGCGACGATGATCTCCGGAGGCTGGGACTCGGACAGCCGGGTGAAGCCCACCACGTCCGCGAAGAAGATGGTCACTTCGCGGCGCTCGCCGCCGAGCCTCAGCTTGTCGGGGTTGGACACCACCAGGTCCACCACGTCCGGAGACAGGTAGCGGCTGAGGGCCGCGCGCACCTGCGTCTGGATGATGACCTCGCGCTCCTTGGACTCCAGCGTCAGGGCCATGCTGTCGAAGGCGCGGCCCAGGGTGCCCAGCTCGTCCCCGCGCCGGGTGACGTGCTCTCCCACGCCGCGGAAGGCGCGCTCGGCGAGGGCCCGCGTCGCCGCCACCAGGTCCCGCAGGGGCCGGGTGAGCTGCCGGGCCCCGAGAAGGCCAACTCCCAGCGCCACCAGCGCGGCCACCGCGAGCGCGGCGAGGATGGACCGGCGCATCTCCGACAGGGAGGCATAGGCCACGGCCTGGGGTTGCTGCACCACCACCGCCCAGCCGCGCTCGGAGAGGGACTCCAGCGAGCCGATCATCTCCTGGCCGCCCAGGTGGAAGTCCGAGATGGCGGCCATGTCCGTGCCGAAGGACGAGTCCCCGCTCAGTGCCGCGAAGAGGCCGTGCTGGGAGAAGTCCTCTCGGGTGGCCACCCGGGACGGGTCCGCGTGCAACACGAGCCGCCGCTCCCGGTCCACGACGAACACGTTCTCGCGCGAGCCGAGGAACTTCTCGCCGAGCTCGCCCATCAGCGCGCACAGCTCGCCGAGCTTCACCTGGGTGCCGAGAATGGCGCGCACGGTGCCCTCGCGCGTGATGGGGAAGAACACCTCGAGCACCGGCCCGCCCTGCGCGCCGACGCGCACGCCCTGAATCACCAGGTGCCCGCCGGACGAGCCGAGGGCCGCGAGCAGCCCGGGCTCCAGCCGGGAGGGAAGCTTCGGGTCCGGCACCTCGTCCGCCTTCACGGTCTTCACGCTCTGCCCGCCCGGGGCGTACAGCGAGACGAAGTCGATGTTGGACAGGGCGGCCACCCGGGCACCGACGAGCGAGTACCGCGTGGCGTCGTCCCCCATCCCGGGCGCGAAGAGGATCATCCCGAGGCCCTCGAGCTCCTGCTCGACACGCACCAGCTCGCCCCGCACGGAGCGCTGCACGTCCCCGACGATGGAGCGGTGCAGGTGGCGCACGCCCTCCTGGATGGCACCCGCGTTGGTGTCCATCATCTTCAGCCCCAGCCCCACCAGCGGTGGCAGCGCGCAGACGAGGATGAGGAGGAACAGGCGCGTGAAGAGCGAGACGCCTCGGGGAGTCACCGGGCCACTCCGCTCCGTGCTGCGAGTCTCCACTCCGGGGACAGGGGTCTCAGCCATCGCGTGTCTGGGGGTGCCGCGGGTCTCGAGGGCACGTCGTCAAGGGCCCCGGTCTATCACTCTCCGTAGGGGTGGAGCGAGTCATCGGGCTCCAACGGCCCCGCCCGGTCTCTCTCCAGGGGAACACCGCGGGAGCGAGCGGCCGGACCCGCCGGCACGGTAGACTCGCCGCCCCCTTCCCTTCTGGAGGAGTTGCGAAGATGCGCCTCAACAAGCCCGCTTCCGCCCGCTGGTTCGCGGCGGCCCTGCTGCCGCTGCTGGCGGCCTGTGGACCCACCGATCCTGGCGAGGCCCTGCGTGCCCTCGGCGAGTACCAGGACGGCCTCATCACCTTCTACAACGAGGCGGACGGCACGGGTAACTGCAGCTTCATGGCCAGCCCGCAGGACCTGGACGTGGCGGCGATGAACATCGGCCAGTACCAGGACAGCGCGGTGTGCGGCGCGTGCGTGCAGATCGACGGCCCGAAGGGCAGCCTGCGCGTGCGCATCGTGGACTCCTGCCCCGACTGCTCCACCAAGGGCCACCTGGATCTCAGCCCGTCGGCCTTCGCGAAGCTCGCCGAACCCATCCAGGGCCGCGTGAACGTGAAGTGGCGCATGGTGACCTGCGACGTGCAGGGCCCCATCCGCTACCGCTTCAAGGACGGCAGCTCGCAGTGGTGGACCGGCATCCAGGTGCTCAACCACCGGCTGCCCGTGACGAAGCTGGAGTACTGGAAGAACAACGCCTGGGTGGCGGTGAAGCGCGAGAGCTACAACTACTTCGTCGATCCCAACGGAATGGGTGCCGGCGCCATCAAGGTCCGGGTGACGGCCTCGGACGGGCAGACGCTGGAGGACACCCTGCCCGCGGCGGATCCCAACAACACCTCGGTCATCGACGGGGCCGCCCAGTTCAAGGCGGGCTGAAAAGAGAACGCGTACGGCCTAGAGTGGGGGGCGTGACGGACACGCCCGACACCCTCCTCGACGGCACCCATGCCGTGCTCACGCCCGAGTACGTGGAGTTCCGCTTCACGCTCGCGGGCATCTATTCGCGCTTCCTGGCGTGGCTGCTGGACGCGCTCATCGTCGTCTTCGGCACGGGCGTGTTCATGACCGTCCTCAGCCTGGTGATGGTGGCCTTCCCAGGCTTCGGCAGCGCGCTGGGCATCGTCGTCTACTTCCTGGTGGACTGGGGCTACGGCATCGCCCTGGAGACTGCCTGGAGCGGCCAGACGGTGGGCAAGCGGGCGCTGGGCCTGCGCGTCATCCAGCAGAGCGGGGTGCGCATCGGCTTCTACCACGCGGCGCTGCGCAACCTGGCGCGGCCGGTGGATCGTCTCCCCCTCCTCTATCTGGTGGGCGGGCTGACGGCGCTGCTATCCGGCTCGCAGCAGCGGCTGGGGGACATGCTCGCCGGCACCATCGTGGTGCGCGAGCGCCGCCTCAAGGCGCCCTCCGCCCTCGGCGCCACGGGCGAGGAGGGGCTGCTGGCGGATCCGCTCTTCGTCTCGCGGGTGAAGCGGCTGAGCGCCGAGGCCCGGGAGCTGGTGCTCTCCGCGGCCCTGCGGCGCGAGGAGCTGCGGATGGAGGCCCGGCTGCGCCTCTTCTCCGCGCTGGGCACCCGGCTGCAGGAGCTGCTGGCCATGGAGAAGCCGGCCCACCTCTCGGACGAGAAGTGGACGCTGCTGGTGGCCGCGGCGCTGCTGCCCGCCCCCGGCGCTCGGGCCGGGGGCCAGGTACGTGGGGCGGCCTAGAAGTAGACGGAGGTGCCCGCGGACAGGATGAGCGACGTCTGCACCCGCTCCGACAGCGACAAGTAGGCGTTGAACTGCGCCCGCGCCCCGAGGCTGATGGAGTCCGACACGAAGAACTCGACGCCCGCGTTGGGCCCGATGCCGACGAAGTTCGACTCCCCCTGGTCCTTGAAGACGTGCAGGTAGCTCAGGTCCGCTCCCACGTAGGGCCGGATGGACTCCTCGATGAAGAGGTAGCGGATGCCCAGCGACGGGGCCAGACCGAGCACCCGCTTGCCGCTGATGGGATCCTCCGGGAAGGCCAGCTTCGTCAGCGAGACGACCTCGAAGCCGCTCTCGATGTAGAGGCTGGCGTCGAAGCCGAGGAAGACGGTGCTGTTGAGGCTGGCCGTGCCGTTGAAGTTCATGTAGCCCGCGGACAGACCGAGGCTGCGGTTGGCGAACTGGGCGTGGGCGGGGGCGGCCACGAAGAGGGCCACCGCGATGCCGAGGGCAGAGAGGTACGAGCGCATGACCCCGACTCTAGCGCCGGAAAGCGGCGGCCAAACCAGCGAAACCGCGAGGATTCTTCCCTCACGGGGGGCGTTGATCCAGGGGGGGGGCCTCTCCTACACTCCCGCCCGTCATGCCTTCCTTCCGCTCCGCTCTCGCCCTTCCCCTGCTCCTGGCCTCGGCTTCCGGCTGTATCACCACGCCGCCTCCCAACGAACGGGCCCTGGTCAACACCGAGCTGTGTACCCAGCAAATCAACGCTGGAGACCTCAAACAGGCGGAGGTGTATTGCGACCTGGCCCTGGAGTTCGCCCCACAGTTCGCGGACATCTGGGTGAACAAAGGCCTCATCGCCATGTACTCCGGTAACAATGCCAAGGCCAAGGAGCACTTCATCAAGGCCATCCGCTTCAACCAGGAGCACGCCGCCGCCTACATGAACCTGGGCGTCATCTACCTGAATGAGGGCGCGTACGGAAAGGCGCACGACAACCTCAGGCGAGCCCTGAAGGTGAACCCGGACTACATCGAGGCCCGCAAGAACCTGGGCCTCACCTACATCAACCTCAACAAGCTGCCCGAGGCGGAGAAGGAGTTCCTCACCCTGCTGGTGATCAACCCCAACGTCGCCGAGTTCCACCACGACCTGGGCATCGTCCGCTACCGCCAGGACAGGAAGGAAGAGGCGGTGGAGGAGATGCAGAAGGCGGTGCAGCTCGCCCCCAACCAGAACCCGGACTGGTGGAACGACCTGGGCGCGGTGCTCAATGAGCTCAGCCGCTTCGAGGAGGCCAAGATGGCCTTCAGCAGCTGCGTGGCCCTCAACCCCAAGCACCCGCAGTGCATCGACAACCTGAGCATCTCCCAGCGCAAGGCGGCCCTCACGGACTCGGCCCTCAAGGAGTACCGCGACACGCAGAAGGCGCAGAACGACCCCGCCGCCCTCTTCCAGCTGGCGCAGCAGTACAAGCAGAAGGGCCTGCTGTCCGAGGAGGAGCGCGCCTACAAGGACTGCGTGAAGCTGGACGGCAAGTTCGCCCCCTGCCACTACGGCCTCTTCCAGCTCTACTCGGACGGCCACAAGCGCGAGGCGGCCGAGGTGGCCTGCAAGAACTTCATCAAGTACGGCTCGGTGGAGGATTTCCCCGCGGAGATGGAGACGTGCGAGAAGTTCATCAGCGCGCAGTCCTACTAGTCCCTCCCCTCCTTCCCCGTCCCCGAATCCCGCCATCGCGATGAGCGTCAGGCTTACGGTCAAGCAGAGCAGTGAAGCCGGTGGAAAGACCACCGAGTTCGTCCTGGACGACGCCATCATCACCCTGGGCCGCGACAAGGGCTGTCAGGTGGTGCTGGCGCAGCAGGCCGTCTCGCGCAACCACGCGCGCATCACCCAGGAGGGCAACCTCTTCTTCCTGGAGGACCTGGGCAGCGCCTATGGCACCCAGGTGAACGGCAAGCCCCTGCCCAAGGGCGAGAAGCGGCTGCTGCGCAACGGTGACGTCATCGCCATCGCCCAGTTCGACGTGCGCTTCGACAAGGTGGCGGACCTGCCGCACGACGTGGAGTCGCAAAAGACGTCCTTCGTCGCCCGCAACATGGTGAAGGACGTGATGCGGGGCCTGTCCGGCGGCGAGGAGCGCTACCTCCGGGTGATGAACGGCCCGCGCGAGGGCGAGCGCCTGGAGATCAACGACGCCCAGGAGTTCGTCATCGGCCGGGACGACTCGGCGGACATCATCTTCCGGGACGATCTCATCTCCCGCCGGCACGTGAAGGTGCGGCGCGACTGGTCCGGCACGCACGTGGAGGACCTGGGCAGCCGCAACGGCATCAAGGTCAACCGCAAGCGGACGAACCGCAAGACGCTCCGGGACGGTGACGAGGTGGAGGTAGGTGGCGTCCGGCTCGTCTACGTGTGCCCGTCCGAGGCGCCCGAGGAGCAGTCCGAGCCCCTCTCCGCGAACCTGGGCGCGACGGCGTTGTCGGACGACGAGGGCAGCTCGACGCAGTCACTGCCGGCCGCGCGCGAGCGCACGCCGCCCAAGCGCGGCTCCGACAAGGCCGCGGACGAGGCCAGGGCCCAGGAGGCGCAGGCCGCGGCCAAGGCCGCCGCGGAGCCGGAGCCCGCCGAGGAGCCGGAGCCTCCGGCCCGGGAAGAGCCCGCAGAGGAGGAGCCGCCGGTCCAGGCCGCGCCCGAGCTTCCGGTCAATGCCAAGGAGGAGCCGGTCGACAGGCCCTCTCCCGTGAAGGATCCCAAGCGCCTCATTCCTCTGGTGGTGCTGGGCGTCATCGGCCTGATGGCCCTGAGCCTGCTGATCGCCCTGTTCGTGGGCATCTGAGCTGCTCCAAGAAACCAAGAAGCCGAGGCCCGCCCTCTCGCTCTCCGAGCGGAGAGGCACAACGCGGTACGAAAGCGCCGCGTTGTGGGCTTTGTCCGATCGCCAGATTGATTCCGGCCGGGGCACATGAGCAGAGTTGAGCCTCACGTTCTCCGTCTGTGGAGGCCGAGGAGCGAACGACGATGCTCAAGGGACACAAATGGAAGGTGTTGTTGCTGGCGAGCCAGTTGATGGGCTGCCTGTGCTGTGTTGGAGGGGGAGGCGACGACTTTGGCGATCCGAGCGTGCGCACCCCGCTACCGGTCGAGCTGACCACGGGTGAGTGGAGGGATCCCACCCAGATCAGCCGGCGCACGACCGTCCTCGACATCTACAACGTGGATGCCGAGGAGTGGTTCTCGGTCGACGAGTCGGATCGGCGGGCGGGTATCGGCTACCGCTTCTATCCGGATGGCCGCTACATCCGGGCCAGCTACGTCACCGTCAAGAATGGCGGGTGCGTCAGCCGGGTCTGGAACTACCAGCAGGGAGGCGTGGCGCTGTCGGGCTCGGCGGAGACCGGCTCGGTGCTGACCTTCCACCCCGCCGTCCACCGGCAGAAGTACGAGGGCGGATGCAATCACGCCTCCGACATGGACCAGGACGGACCGCTGGATCAACAGGTCTACAACGTGGGCATCCAGGCCGAGGGCGACGAGACGTTCCTCTACCTTCAGAACAGCAGCGAAAACCGGAAGTTCGTCAACCAGCAGTGAGGCAGGTGCTCCCGGGGTGGATGAGCAGCGGATACCGTCTGCTCATCCACCCGGGTGAAGCCCCCTCTACCGGATGGAGATGCGGGCCACGGGCTGGATGTTGAGGTCCGGGGACAGCTCCTGGAAGCTGACGACGGAGAACGGCGGGTTGAACTCGTACTCCAGCAGCTTGCGCACGTAGCGCCGGATGTCCATGGCGGTGAGGATGACGGGCCGCTGCGCGCTGGGCGGCAGGTGGCCGCACTCGGACTTGACCGCCTGGACGATCTCCTGGGCGATGTCCGGCTCCAGGGCCAGGTGCGTTCCCGACGAGGTGCGCTTGATGGAGCCCCGGATGGCCTCCTCGATCTGCGGATCCAACAGGTAGACCACCAGGGTGCCGGTGCCGCGCGCGTACTTGTGGGACACGTAGCGGCGCTGGCTGGAGCGCACATGCTCCGTGAGCATCACGTTGTCGGCCTCGACCTGGCCGAACTCGGCCAGCGCCTGGAGGATGCCGCGCAGGTCACGGATGGAGATCTCCTCCTCCACCAGACGGCCGAGGATGTCCGTGAGCTTGAGCACGGAGACGACCTTGGGGACGACCTCCTTGACGATGGCGGGGAAGGCCTTCTCCAGCTGGTCGAGCATCGACTGCGTCTCCTGGACGCCGACGAACTCGCGCGCCTGGCGGCGCAGCACGGCCGCCAGGTGGAGGATGATGTAGCCGGGCACGTCCCAGGTGGTGAGACCGGCCGCCTCGAGCATCTCCTTGTGCTGCTCGGGCACCCAGGCCGCGGGCTGGCGCGTGGCGGGGTTGATGGACTCGTACCCCTGGATGTTCATCAACTTCAGGCGCTCGACCGTGTCGTTGACCAGCACGTTGCCGATCTGCACCTGGCCCGTCACCAAGGGCACCTCGTTGATCTGGATCTGGTACGAGCCGGGAGGCAGGTTCGGATTGCCGCGAGCGCGCACGCCGGGGAAGCGGACACCCAGCTCCACGAAGAGGCCGTCGCGCATGAAGGGGATGAGCTCGAAGAGGAACTTGCCGTTGTCCTGGCGCGAGTCCACGAAGGGCACCAGGGAGTCGGAGACCTCGAGCACGATGGGCGTGACGACGGGGATGAAGAGCTCGGAGTCCGGGTTGATGGCCTCCTTGGGCTGGGGCTCGGTGGCCGCCGGCGTCTCGCCATCGGGCGTCTCGCCGTTGGCGATGGCTTCCTCGCCCGCCGCGAGCTTCTTCTCCTTCTCCAGCATCTTCCAGGCGCCGAAGCCCGCCAGGCCGCCGAGGATGAAGAAGGGAATCTTGGGCAGCCCGGGGATGAGACCCAGCCCGAAGAGCATGGCCGCGGCGATGGCGATGGCCTTCGGGTAGGCCGTCAACTGCGCGCCGATGTCCTTGCCAAGGTGGTTGCCCTCCTCGTCGCCGCCCACGCGCGTCACGATGATACCGGCGCAGGTGGAGATGAGGATGGCGGGGATCATGCCGACCAGACCGTCACCGATGGTGAGCAGCACGTACTTCTCCGCCGCGCTGCCCACGTCCATGCCCTTCTGCATCACGCCGATGATGAGGCCGCCGACGATGTTGATGACGGTGATGATGATGCTGGCGATGGCGTCACCCTTGACGAACTTCATCGCACCGTCCATGGCGCCGAAGAGTTGGCTCTCGCGCTCCAGGTCGCGGCGCTTGCGCTTGCCCTCCTCCTGGTCGATGGAGCCGGCGCGCATGTCCGCGTCGATGGACATCTGCTTGCCGGGCATGGCGTCCAGGGTGAAGCGCGCGGCCACTTCGGCCACACGCTCGGAGCCCTTCGAGATGACGATGAAGTTGACGATGACGAGGATGACGAAGATGACGAGGCCGACGACGAAGTTGCCCTGCACCACGAAGTGACCGAAGGCCTCGACCACCTCACCCGGATCACCCGTGAGCAGGATGAGGCGCGTGGTGGAGATGGTCAGCGCCAACCGATACATCGTGGTGATGAGCAGGAGCGTCGGAAACACCGACAGCCGCAGCGCCTGGGGGACGTACAGCGAGATGAGCAGCAGCACCACCGAGATGCTGATGTTCAAGGTCAGCAGCACGTCCAGCAGCAGCGTGGGCAGCGGGACGATCATCATTCCGATGATCGCCACCACCACGCAGGCCAGGACGATGTCGGAATATTTGGAGAGGAAGCTATTGCTCTGGGTTGGCATCGGCGGGGCTCATCCTAGCCCGCGTGTCGCTCCAAACCCAAGAGCCTCGGGCCGAGGTGCCACGGGCCCGGCGCGGTGTCACGAGCCATGAACGCGAACGCCCCGGAGGATGCCTGGAAGGCACCAACCGGGGCGGCGCGTGACCACGAACGGAAGCGCGACTACTTCTTGTTCGTGTCGGTGTTGGCGCCCTTCTGGGCGGCCTCGATGGTCTCGAGCGCGGCGGCGGCAAGCAGCCGAGCACGCATCGTGAGGGGATCCTTGTTCTCGGGATCCAGCTCCACCGCCTTGGCGAAGTCCTGAGCCGCCTCGACGATGTTGCCCAGGCGCAGGTGCACCTCACCGCGGTTCACCAGCGCGGCGGAGTCCTTGCCGTTCAGCGCCAGCGCGTGGGTGAAGAGTTGGAGGGCCGTCTGCAGATCCTCCTCGGCCAGATAGATGGCACCGAGCGCCGTGCGGTAATAGGCCTCCGCCGGATCCAGCTCGCACAGACCATCGAAAACGACCTTGGCATCCTTGTAACGGCCCTGCTCGTACAGCCGGAAGCCCTGCATGGCCATCTCGAGCATCTCGGGACCGGTGAGCCCCACGATCTGACCGACACTCGCCTCGCCGTTGAGCACCTTTTCCTTCTCGCTCTGCGGCAAGTTCTTGATGAAGTCCGGGCTGGTCTTCTTGGTCGCGCTGCGGAGAAGATCCAAGTTGGCCTTGTTGTCTGCCATTGTCTCTGGTCCTTAGAAAAAGGAAGGCGGATGCCCACCTGGAAGCAGGCACCCGCCGGTTGTATCACGGTTCCGAAGAACCGCGAAAGAGCCGCACCCCGGGAAACGCTAGCCGCGGGTGTTCTGGATGATGGTCTTGCTCATGTCGTGCAGCGTCTGGAGCAGGTTGGACATCAGCTGGCTGATGCGCGCGGTGCGCTGGATGGCCGCCTGCATCGCCATCTCCTTCTTCTGCTCGTCCGGGACCTGATCGTACATCGCCGCGGCCTCATCGCCCATGTTCTGGCGGATGTACTCGCGCGGGTTGCTCTTCAGCAGGTTGCCGGCCGCACCACCCACCGCCTGGCCCACGCCGGTGCTGGCCGCACCGCCCGTGCCCGTCGCGCCACCCGTGGCCGCCGTGCCGGTCGAGCCACCCGTGGCGCCCGTCGGAACGATGCCGGTGTTCCCGTTGGGAGCGCCCGGAGCGCCGATGTTGGCCTGGGACGGGGAGGGCAGACCGAGGGCCTTGGCAACCTGGTCCAGCAGGCTCTTCTTGGCGCCGTCAAAGCCGGACTTGAAGAAGTCGCCCAGCACGCTCTTGAGGGCGTCCTTGATGCCGTTGAGGGCGTTGCCGCCGAGGAGCTTACCGATGCCGCCGAGGTTGATGTTGGGAAGCTTGAAACCACCGATGCTCAGGCTCATGACGTTCTCCTTCGTGCCGGCGGCGTGAGTGCCGCCCGGCCTACA